>DASVVH010000580.1:0-5003 GCA_036386615.1 Ardenticatenaceae bacterium | reverse complement strand
ACTTCGGGGAGCAGGTCTAGAAGGTCACTGGCGAGAGCGCCGCGCCCCCCCGCACTCCGTGCCAGTGCCTCGCCCGCCAGCCCGTGCGCGGTGACACCCAGGCAGGCGGCCTCGTATGGTTCAATTCCCTGGCCGAGTAGTGCGCCAATTATACCCGCCAGCACGTCGCCCGACCCAGCTTTTGCCAGCGCATCGTTGGCGAAAGGCGCGATGCTCGTCCTGCCGTCGGGGGCCGCAACTATAGTAAAGGCTCCCTTGAGCACCACCACCTGCTTGAAGCGGGTCGCCGCCTCCCGCGCCGAGGCGAGGCGCTCTGCCTGCACCTCGCCCGTCGCGCGGCCCAGCAGCCGCCCCATCTCGCCGGGGTGCGGCGTCAGCACGAGCGGTGTCTCCACGCTCCTCCACCACTCGCCACCTTGAGCGAGGATGTTGAGTCCGTCCGCGTCCACCACCATCGGTGGCAGCCTCACGGCGCTCCGCGCCTGAAGCTCCAACTCGCGGGCGCGAGTGGCGAAACCGATGCTCGCGCGGGCTTCGTCCGGCGCTTCCAGTCCAAATAGACTCCAGACGAAGTGCTGAGTCGCCTTGTCAGTTCCCAGGCCCGGCCCCAGCACCAGCGCGTCTACCTTCTCCAGGGCATCGTTCAGCAGCTTGGTCGCGTCAGCGCGCAGCGCGCCCATGTCGTGCGGCAGGAGGAGCCACGTCGAGGTAGTCAGATCCGCTCGCGCAGCCAACAGGGGTTGAAGGATAGTCGGTACTCCTAGCGTGACGAGGCCCGCGCCGCTTCGTCCGGCGGCAACGGCGCATAGCGCGGGCGCGCCAATGTAGTTGATGCTGCCGCCAACTACCATTGTTGTCCCGAAGGTGCCCTTGTGCCCGCAGCGCGGGCGCGCGGGCAGCAGCGACGCGGCCAGTCCGGGCGTCAGCAGGCGCGCGGTGCTCTCCGCCACTTCAGTCACCGTTTCAGGGATGCCAATATCCGCGATGACGAGTTCGCCCGTGACGCCCGCGGCCTTGGGGGTAAGCATGCCCAGCTTCGGCCCGGCGAAAGTCACCGTCAGGTCGGCGGCGACAGTCGCCTCGTCCACCTCGCCGCTATCGCCGTTTAGACCGCTCGGCACGTCCACCGCAATCAGCGCCAGCGTCCGGCGAACAGCCTCCTCTCTCATGAGAGGACTTATCCATTGCAGGTCGTTCGCTGGCTCTGCCGCGTCTCTCTGTGTCCGCAGGGCATTCAGAATACGAGCAGGCTCACCCTCGATGGGGCGGGACAGCCCGGTGCCGAAGATGGCATCTATCACAATCTCGGCACGGTCCAGCGCCCGTGCCAGCAGGTCGCCCGCGTCGTTCTCGGCCCACACCAGCGACACGTTGTAGCGCCGCGCCTCCGCCACAAGTGGGTCCTGCTCATCCCGCTTCCACAGGTAGGCGACGGTGCTATAGCCACGCTTCGATAGCTCTCGCGCCGCTATCAGCCCATCGCCACCATTGTTGCCTGGACCAGCGAGGACGAGCACGCGCTTCGCTTCGTTCATCCTGCCCGCTATCCATCTTTCGGTCGCCTGCGCGACAGCGCTCCCAGCAGCCTCCATCATCGCCGCGTAGGAGTGTCCCGCGTCATCAGAGGCCCTTTCGAGCGCCTGCATCTGTTGAACGCTGTAGATTCGCATGGTCTCCCTTGTATTAGTTTCCCCTTGGGGCGGGGGAGTTTTGCTGAGGATACCAGCCAACCGCTATTTGAGCCACTCAATTTCCGTGCCCCTGTGACTAGAGCTTGTAAGGGGTATTGCTTGCGCGAGAGAGTTGATTTAACATTGTGTCAGATTCCCTGCTTGGAGCAGGTGGCAGCGTTGCAGGCCGCAGTGGCCCAGCTTCAACCGATGACTCATCGGCACAGGGTTAGCCGCAACTTTTCGCCTGCACGAGGGTTACATCTCGGTACGAACTTAGGGAAAGGCAGGAGCAAACGAATGGGTCTCTACCAGGGCAAGAAGGGTCTGGTCTTTGGACTGGCGAACAAGGACTCTATCGCGTGGGGCATCTCGAAGGCGCTGCACGACGAGGGAGCGGAGTTGGGGTTCAGCTACGCGGGCGAGATATTGAAGAAGCGGGTGGAGCCGCTGGCCGAGAGTATCGGCAGCGACTTCGTGCGGGAGTGCGACGTGACGGACGCGGCGGCGGTTGATGCGCTGTTCGAGAGTGCGCGAGAGCGCTTCGAGAGCATTGATTTCATGGTTCACTGCATCGCCTTCGCCAACCGCGAGGAGTTGGGTGGGCGGTTCAGCGACACGAGCCGCGAGGGCTTTCAGGTGGCGCTGGACATCAGTTGCTACAGCCTGATCGCGCTGGCGCGGCGGGCGCGCGAGTTGATGCCGAACGGTGGCAGCATCATGACGATGACGTACTACGGCTCCGAGAAGGTGATGCCGAACTATAACGTGATGGGCGTAGCGAAGGCGGCGCTGGAGGCATCGGTGCGCTATCTTGCCTGGGACCTGGCGAAGGATAGGATACGGGTGAACGCCATCAGCGCGGGGCCAATCAAGACGCTGGCGGCGTCGGGCATCAGCGGGTTCCGCAAGAGCCTGAACGTGGTGGGGTCAGTCGCGCCGCTGGGGAATGTGACGCAGGCTGACGTTGGGCAGGCGGCGCTTTTCCTGCTGGGCGATTGGTCGTCGTCCATCACGGGCGAGGTGCTGTTCGTGGACGGCGGCTACAACATCATGGGCGCGGTGCCGGAAGATTTATAGGGTTGGACCCGTCATTGCTCCGGGCGCTGTCCATGACAGCGCCTTTTTGTTGCTTTCCGAGCGCCTACGGTACACGCGCGGGACCGTATGGAGGGGCTTTGGAAGTCTGCCAACAGAGATAGGAGGAGCGATTGTTAAGAAAACTCCAGCAGTCTCCGCACCACCTTCAGTAACAGGGTCGTTGGCTCACTACTTCGCTATCTCCCATATATGTCCGCCGGGATCGATGAAGCTGGCAGTTCGTACACCCCAGGGCCGATCCATCGGGCCGTTCAGTAGCTCCACTCCGCGCGCGGTTAGCTCCGCACACATTGCGTCTACGTCATCCACGTCAATGGTGAAGACAAAGCGAGATCCAGCCTCGCGACTTGCCACTGTTGCAGGCTCAATAAGCTCGCCCGCCTCCGTGGTCCTGAGCAGGTTGATGAGGGTGTTCCCAAGCTTGAACACAGTCGAATTGTCGTCCTCAAATATCACTGGCAGGCCGAAGACCTCCTGATAGAACTGCTTCGCGGCCTGCAAGTCCTCGACGAACAGGGTGATGGCACTGATACCCTTCGGCCATGACCTCACTTCTGCACCTTCTCCTGTAATTTGGTCCATGAACTAGCTCCTTTTGTTCGCACTATTTACACGTTGGGAGTGGACCCGGCCATAGCACACGAGACACATGTGGAAAAAAGTGCCGTCGAACCCGCTTGCATCTCTGAAATGGCCGTTACACATTTGGGAAGAGGCGGTGGAGCTCGTCTTCCAAGAGGCGATTTCCATCCGTCGAGTCACAAGATTAAGCAGGGACGTAGGTCAACCTGATCACGTCCTCGCCAATCCGATCATGAGTCATAAGGCGGAGCGGTGGCCGGGGTCCGGCGAAATATGGCTTGCCGTGGCCAAGTACGACGGGGTGCAGGTAGATGCGATACTCATCGATCAGGCCAAGTTCAGTGAGGCTTTGCGCCAAGTCGGGGCCAGCAACTTCGATCTCCCCGTCGCGCTCAGCCTTCAGCTCGCGGATCGCGCCCTCTAGATCATCCTCAACGAGCCTGGCGTTGGGGCCGACCGATTTCAACGAGCGCGAGACGACCCATTTCAGCTGGCTCCGCCACGCCGCCGCGAAGGCGTGTTCCTCTGCATCCCATTCAGGATGCTCGTCGTCCCAGTAACGCATGACCTCATACATTTTGCGACCGTACACACTGCCTGCCTGCCCCTGAGCCTCCTCGATGAAGTGGCGGAAGAGCGTGGGGCTTGGGGCAAACGCCATATGGTCGATGTAGCCGTCCAGGGACTGGTTCATTCCGAACACGAGCTTAGCCATACCCACTTCCTTTCCTTACGCGGCACATCCGCGCGGTTCTGATTGCAGTATGCAATCGGTTGTAGGCTAGATTAACTGATTTTATACCACAATGGGTTTTTGGAGTGCCCATGAACGCCCCACGCTCGGGTTGCCCGATCAATCTGACTCTCGACGCGCTGGGAACAAGAAAATCGGTTCGAGAATAGTATACAGGAAGAAGGTTCGGGTGTCTAGTCCCCAAAAATGGGTTTGTCGCTCATTCGGAACGAGATAGGCGGTACGCGTAAAGTACGCAAGGCCAGTATCAAGATTCAGCCAGGCCATAGGGCGCAAAGCGTGTAAACGCTCAAGGAAGAAACCTTGGTGGGTGGATGCTTCACTTCGTTCAGCATGACAAGGGAGGGTGAGTTGGTTGCCACCGCCCCATTAGCTGCGTCACCGTAACGCTGCTAAGGCGAGGGGCAGGGCTTTGAGCAGCAGATAGGTAAGGTCGCTACTTGTGTGCTCCTGCCCTTGAAGCGTAGGAAATGGTTTGGCGTTGTAGTTCAGATGACTATGCGAATGATTGCTCAGGCAGTGCTAGGCGGCGCGGCGGTTGAGGCTGCGGCGTAATGCTTCCAGCATGGTGTCGGCCAGGTCGCGGCGGAGCGCGGTGTAGCCGAGTTCTTTGAGCGCCGTCGTGATTTCCTCTCTGTCGGCGTAGCCTAGCTGAAGCGCCTCGCTGAAGAAGCGCTCGGCCCAATTCTGCGCCGCCGCGTCCGGCTCACCCGCCGCGCTGCCTAATGGCGGGACATGGACCATCATGTCCTCTACATCCTGCGTGAAGAATTCGGAGGCGTTAACGGCCAACAAAGTCGCCTGGACGAGCGCCCGTTTCTGAGCCATTTTCTGAACGGTGTTAACCTGATCGGCGATGTCCGGGTTGGGGACGAGGCCGACGACCTGGCTCTCGA
>DASVVH010000579.1:0-3428 GCA_036386615.1 Ardenticatenaceae bacterium | reverse complement strand
CAACGACGCGCAGGGGCTGACCACCGACCTGCACTTCCCTGCGGGCGTGGTCGAGGTGACAACGACGTTGCGCCTCACCCCCACCATTGCACCCGACGTGCCGAATCAGACTTTCGCGGGCCACGCCCTTGACCTCGCGGTCTACCAGAATGGTGCGCCCCAGCCGGAGTTAATGTTCAATGAGCCGGTGACGCTCACCATTCGCTACAGTGACGCGGACGTGCGGCTGGTGAGCGATGAATCCGAACTAACCATCCGGCAGTGGAACGGCAGCGTGTGGGAGGACGCTGCGGAACGCTGCGCGCCCGCCTCCGCCTACGAACGCGACGAGACTAACAATCTTATCCGCCTCTCCATCTGTGGCACGGGGCGGCTGGCGCTCTTCGGCCCGACGCACCAGCAGCACCTGCCCCTCGTGTTCCGTCCCAACCAATAAGCTCAAAAAGGGGAACAAAGGGGCCGCCCTCATCGGCAGGGCGGCCCCCTTTGTGTTCCGGCATCCTCAGTCTGTCCGGGTAGCTCGCGTCAGTAGGCTACCATCGCTGGCTCATCTTCCTCTTTCCAGCCCATCACGGTTGTGTCGTGGAGCCAGAAGAGCTTGCCCTGCCCCTCCTGGCTCTCCTTCGCGTCCTTCTCCACGAGGGGCCGCACCTCCTCGATGAGCTGCTCGCGCTGGCTCTCTTCGAGGGGTTGGAAGCGGGAGGCTATCTCGACTATCTCATCAATCTGCTCGGTGCTGTCCATGCCGACGATGGCGAGGGAGACGCCGGGCAGAGCCAGCGAGTAGTGGAGTGCGCGTTCGACGTTGGGGAACTCGCCGTGCCCCAGCACCTTCATGGCAATCACGGCGGTGTCGCGTTCCTGGGCAACAGGCAAAAAGAAGGTGTCCGGCCCCGTCACCAGATGGTCGGCCATGCCGAGGGCAATCAGGACGGAATCGAAGGCGTATTGGCGGAGCGCGTGCGCCAGTAGCTCCGGCCTCGCGTGGCCTGTGATGCCGATGAAGCGAACCAGCCCCTGCGCCCGCGCATCCTCCAGCGCGGCAACCGCGCCGTCGGGAGCGAGGGCCTGCTCCAGGTCAGCCCAGGCGTTGACGGCGTGGACCTGAATCAGGTCTACGTGGTCGGTTTGCAGCCGCCGCAGCGACGCTTGCAACTCGTCCAGCACGCCCTCCCGGCTGCGGCGGTTTATCTTCGTCGCCAGGAAGACCTCATCGCGGCGGGTCCGCATGACCTCGCCAACGTGCGGCTCGCTGCCGTAGTCCGGGGAGGTGTCCAGGTAGGTGATGCCCCGGTCAATCGCGTGGTTCAGGCAGCGCGCGGCGTGCTCGCGCGTGATGTGCGACTTGCCGAGCGGCGCGGTGCCATAGCCGATGAGTGGGACGGTGACGCCTGTGGTGCCAAACGAACGCGCGGGTTCCAGTCGGGTTGTCATTTTCGTGCTCCCTTCGCGGCAGTGTGAGGGCTGAGGTTAGTAGAGGTAGCAAGGTTGGTGCCTCTCTATCGCTACTTGCGGCCTTTAGCAATGGAGTTTGGGAAACAAAAAGCCCCGCGTCGTCTGACGCGGGGCTTTTGCTTGTTCGCTTGTGCTTAGAGCTTCACGACTTCAGCGGCACGGGGACCCTTGTTGCTCGGCTCGATGCTGAACTCCACGCGGTCGCCCTCGTTGAGGCTGCGGAAGCCATTCGACTGGATGGCGGTGTGGTGGACGAAAACGTCCTTGCTACCGTCCTCAGGCGAGATGAAGCCGAAGCCCTTCTCGTTGTTGAAAAACTTCACGGTTCCGGTAATACGGTTGCTCATTCGGTTTACTCCTTAGCTGAGCCAGAGGTTGACATATCTGTGACCCACTTACTTTACTACACACTGACGCACGTCGGGAGTCGAAGAGCAACTGCTTCGATTCTGACACGTCCGGTACGAGAAAGTCTAGTTCACAGTGATTAGTATAGCACTTTTTTGTTTACAAGCAAATTCGGTAGTGCTGAATAGTTATGCCATGCAGAGGGTAAAGTGCTGCACAATCCGTATTTATCTCTGCTAAATCCAGTACCTATATTCAGAGGCACATCGTCACAACCTGACTCGACACCACTAACTTTATGACAACTAGAGCCTACCTGTATTGCGTGCTCAGGTAGGCTTTGGTAGGCTTTGCTTTCCATGACGCTCCCTCCACCAACGCTCGCCTTATAGGTTGGCACGCGCCGTGCTTCACCGTTATCAGAGTACACGAGTACCATTAGCCAAGGAGATAAGAGGTCATGCAAAATCTGCTCTACACGTTGGGCTTGAAGAAGAAGAGTCGGCGCGAGAAAGTACAGGATGCCGTGACCGGTACCGTCCATTCCATCGCGGACTCGGTAGATGAACTGGTGGACGACACGCGCAGGAAGGGACCGCGCATGGCGCGGCGGGCCAGGAAGCGCTTCAAGGCGGCGGAGAAAGATGCCAGCGAAGCCCTTGACAACGCCAAAGAGCAGGTCGCCGACGTGGTAGACGCGGTTCGCACCCAGGCAACCGACGCGGCTGAATCCGTCGGCGAGCGGGTGAGTGACGCGGCAGGGAGTGTACGGGATACCTCCACCGAGGCGCGCGAGCGCGTCAGTGGGGCCACCTCTTCAGCGACGGCGGATGCCAGCGCGGCAGTGGCGGCGGCAGTGGCAGCCCTCGCCAGCCTCAACCTGGACTGGGAGGCGATTCTGAAATCGCTCCACCATGACGCGGAGAGCGCAGTGCCGGAGAAGGGCGACGCGGAGCAGGCAGGCAAGGCCGCGAAGAAGGAGGCGAAGAAGGGCAAAGAGAAGGCAAAGGCCAAAGCAAAGAAGCGCAAGGGCCGCAAGTTCCCCGGCTTCTGGATATGGCTGCTGCGGCTGGGCATTGGCTATCTGTTCGTGGAGCGGCTGCGGAGCCGGGACATCCCCGCCTACGTGGACCACGAGGCCGCAGACCAGATGCGCCAGCAGGCCACGAGCCACCCCGTCGCCTGGTACAAAGACCTGCTCGACACGCTCTTCATCCCCAACGCTTCCATCTTCGCCGCCGCCACCGTCGCGGCGGAGGTGCTGGCCGCGCTGGGCCTGCTTACGGGCGTGAACCGCCGCCTCTCGGCGCTGCTGGGGCTGACCCTCGCGGGCAACGACCTCCTTGCGGAGTATCAGGACGCCGACGAGCGGAGCCAGAACGTACTGCTCGTCCTGGCGCAGTTGCTCCTCCTCCGCACCGGAGGCTGACCGCGAACAGGCATAGGGAATAGAGAAGGGGCGCGGCGGTGCCGCGCCCCTTGCATGCCGGGAGAGAAGGCGGCTAGCGAATCAGGCGCGGGCGGATGAAGGGTATCTCCCAGACCGTCGAGTCCTGGTCATAGGATGGGTGCTGCCGGAGACGTAGCAGCGATGTGTCACAGGCGTTTGGCCCCGTGCCGAAGAA
>DASVVH010000578.1:0-4984 GCA_036386615.1 Ardenticatenaceae bacterium | reverse complement strand
TTCCTGGGAACTCGCGGCGGAAGCGGGCGAAGGGGCTAACCCGGAAGTAACAGGAACGAGAGTCCTACAGAGATGAGTTCGTTTTCTTCACGGCTGGCCCGAAGGGTCGCGGGCGTCCATCTTCGAGGGGTGGGCGCGCTTTCGCGGGGGCGTCCTCTCCCCCTGCGTTACTGGTTGGGTGCCCGCGCGCCGCTCGGCATCCTATCGCGCCAGCCGCACCCCCTACTTCCCCCGGAACAGGGACACACGAGCATGGGAGCGACGCTCGCGGTGCCGGAGTTACGGCAGCTTCTGGCTGACGACGAGTTGGGGACATGGGCGCTGGACCACAGGACGCTGGAGTTTCTGTGGGAGTGCCTGGGGCGCGAGCAGCCGAGCGTCATCGTGGAGGTGGGTGCCGGGGCAAGCACGCTGGTTCTGGCACGGTACGCCGCCTCCCGCTCGGTGGAGACGGGGACGCCACATATCGTCTTCTCATTGGAGCAGGGGCATGACGTAAAGGAGAAGGTGGAGCGACGGTTGGAGGAGCAGGGGCTGGCCGAGCACGTCCACGTCATCCACGCGCCTGTCTCGGCTCAGGGAACGCCGGAATGGGGTTCAGAGCTACTGCGGGAAGCGTTCGACGCTCGCCGCGCCGATTGGGTGCTGATTGATGGCCCCGCCGGGCCGGAAGGGTGCCGGGCGTGGACGCTGCCCCTGCTGCGGGAGTTCTGCCGCCCCGGCGCGCACTGGTTTTTGGACGATAGTTTCCGTGACGGAGAGCTACGCATCCTGCGGGAGTGGTCGCGCCTGCCGGGGGTTGCCGTCGAGGGCATCTACCCGTTCGGGAAGGGACTGGCGACGGGCAGGGTAACACCGTGAAAACGCCCATCGTCTTCCTGATTTTCAGCCGCCCCGACACGACGGCACGGGTCTTCGAGGCGATTCGGGAGGCAAAGCCGCCAAGGCTGCTCGTCGTGGCGGACGGCCCGCGCGCGGACAGGCCTGGCGAGGCGGAGCGATGCGCGGCGACACGGGCCATCATCGAAGGGGTGGATTGGGAGTGCGAGGTCTCTACTAACTACTCCGATGTGAACCTGGGCTTGAAAGAGCGGGTGTCGAGCGGCTTAACCTGGGCGTTTCAAGCGGTGGACGAGGCAATTATTCTGGAAGATGACTGCGTTCCGCACCCCACTTTTTTCCGCTACTGCGAGGAGATGCTTGAGCGTTACCGAGATGACCAGCGCGTCATGACCATCTCCGGCGACAATTTCCAGTTCGGGCGCAGGCGCACGGACGAGAGCTACTACTTTTCGCGCTACCCTCACTGTTGGGGTTGGGCTACATGGCGCAGGGCATGGCAGCAGTACGACGGGGCGATGAGCATTTGGCCGCGCCTGCGGGACGGTGGCTGGCTGAAAGACCTGCTCGGCACTCGGCAGGCGGTAAGCTACTGGCGGGGCATCTTCGACGCGGTGTACGAGAAGCGCATCAACTCGTGGGCCTACCGTTGGACGCTCACCTGCTGGGCACAGAGCGGCCTGACGGTGCTGCCGAACGTCAACCTCGTCTCCAACGTGGGCTTCATGGAGGCGGCGACGAACACGACGGACGAGAGCTACCTCGCCAACATTCCCGCCGAGGCGCTGTCGTTTCCACTTCGGCATCCGTCCTTCATGATTCGGGACGCGGAGGCCGACGCTTTCACGCAGCGAACCCTCTTTGCCGGACCCAGCCTGCCAACGCGGGTGCGGGGCAAGACGAAGCAGATTTTGAGGATGGTCAGGGTTGGCGGGCAGTAACGCTTTTCTGGAGCGGCTGCGACAGTCGCGGCGCGTGGCGCGACTCTCCGACTACGCGCGGGGTCGCTTCGGATTGCCACCACGCGGCGAGTTGGAGAGCTACGCCCGCCTCTCGCGTACCGTCGGCAACGCGCCCCGCTACCAGCCCGGCCTCTTCGAGTTCCCGTTCGGGCCGTTCCGATACCTGGATGGAACCTCGCTACAATTCCAGTACCTTGAGATTTTCGTCGAGCGGGGCTACGACTTCGAGTGCGAGGAGGAAGCGCCGCTCATTGTGGATTGTGGCGGAAACGTGGGTTTGAGCGTGGTCCGGTTCAAGCAGCAGTACCCCCGCAGCCGGGTCGTCGTCTTCGAGGCGGACCCCATCGTCGCAGAAGTGCTGAAGGCCAACGTCACGGCGCTGCGCTTGCAGGGGGTGGAGGTGCGCCCAGTCGCCGTGTGGGACCAAGCGGGCACGGTTCCCTTTCTGAGCGACGGGGCTGACAGCGGGCGCGTCGCGAAGGCGGCACATCAGGTGCCCGCCGCGCGCCTCGCCGATGAGATTACCGAACCTGTTGCCCTGTTGAAGATGGACATCGAGGGAGCCGAGTACGCCGTGCTGCGAGACCTGTGCGAGTCGGGCAAGATTCAACTGGTTCGCCGCCTCATCTGCGAGGTTCACAGCCGCGCCGACGGCGGCGACTTGCCCGGCCTCTTGTCGGCCCTTCAAAGAAGCGGCTTTCTGGTCAGTTTCAGCCACGCCCGCTCCGCGCCTGACCTGCCCGGCGGAGCCGTGCCGACACCATTCGCGGCCCTTCCCGACGGCAAGTGCCTGCTGCACCTGTACGCCTGGCAGGCTGGTTAAACACATCATGCACATCGTCATGCTCTCCGACGCGGAAACACAGGGCGGCGCGGCCATTGCGGCTAGCCGCCTCGCGGTGTCTCTACGCGAGGCGGGCCTAAAGGTCACACGAATCGTCAACCAGCCGGACGGTCACACCCACGAGTGGGAGACGGTGCCGCTCCGCCCCTCGCGCCCTGTCCGCGCCCTGCGGCGCGTGTTGCCCGGTGGAGCGTGGGAGCGCGTCAGGACAACCCTGAGCGAGAGCCGCCTGCGCCGCCTGTTCGCGCAGTTGCGCCCCGATGTCATCAACGTCCACAACCTGCACGGCGGCGCGTGGGCGGGGTGGTCCCCGGAGTTGATTCGCGTCTGCGCGGAGCACGCGCCCGTCGCGTGGACGCTGCACGACATGTGGAGCTTCACCGGACGCTGCGCTTACAGCTACGACAGCCGCAAATTCATCACGGGCTGCGACGCGACCTGTGCCAACCCGCACGAGTACCCGGCCCTCGCTCCTGAACGAATCGCGGGGGCATGGGAGCAGCGCCGCCAGCTTTTCGCGGAGCTACCGAACCTCGTAGCTATCACACCATCGCGCTGGCTCGTGGAGCAGGCGCGGGCCGGGTTGTGGGCAGGGCATCAGGTCGAGGTGATTTCCAACGGTCTCTCGTTGGAGACCTATCGCCCGCATGACCGCGCAGCCGCGCGCGAGGCGCTTGGCATCTGGGCGGCTGGCCCCTGCATCCTCATCGCGGCGCATGGGCTGGATGACCACCGCAAAGGCGTGGCGCTTCTGTTGGAGGCACTACCGCAGTTACATCACCGCCCGCTCACGCTCCTGACGATGGGTGGCGGCGAGACTCCTTTCCAGGCGGAAGGTGTCCACCACCACGCGCTTGGCTACCTCTCGGACGAGCAGGCGAAAGTTCTGGCCTACAGTGCGGCGGATCTGCTGGTGCATCCCGCGCTCGCGGACAATCAGCCCCTCGTCGTCATGGAGGCGATTGCCTGCGGCACGCCCGTCGTGGCTTTTCCTATCGGGGGACTGCCGGAGATGGTGCGCCCCGGCGAGACGGGCTGGCTCGCCGCCGAGGTGTCCCCAAGCGCGCTTGCGGATGCCCTCAGCGTGGCGCTACGTGACCTAGCCAGTGGGGCGAACCTGCGAAGCCGTTGCCGCTCCTTCGCGGAGCAGGAATACCGCGTCGAGCAGCAGGCGCAGTGCTATCTGGCCCTCTTTGAATCGCTGATGGAGCCACGCCAGATAGCCGTGAGACAGGAATCACGATGAACGACGCTACGCTCCCCTTGCCGCCCCCAGGCAAGTCCGGCTGGCCCTGGACCGGGGTTGGTCCTGCCTTCGCGCCGACGCGCTCGGATGGTTCACCCTGGCCGCGCATCAGCATCGTGACACCCTCCTACAATCAGGGGCCGTTCATCGAGGAGACGATTCGCTCGGTGCTGCTTCAGGGCTACCCGAACCTGGAATACTGGGTGATAGACGGCGGCTCCACGGACAACACGGTAGAGGTTGTCGAGAAGTACGCGCCCTGGCTGGCGGGGTGGGTCAGCGAGCGGGACAGGGGGCAGACCGACGCCCTCAACAAAGGGTGGGCGCGCTGCACGGGCGAGTGGCTGGCGTGGCTCAACTCGGACGACCTCTACACGCCGGGCGCGCTGGCGGCGCTAGTGGAGTTCGCGACGCAAAATCCACAGGTGGACGTGGCCTACGGGACGTGCGACCTGATAGACGAGCAGAGCCGCTTCATCGCGCGGGCCGTGCCGCCCGCGTGGGATTTCGGCCAGGAACTCAGCGAGAACTTCATCTCCCAGCCTTCGACCTTCATGCGTCGGGCCGTCGTGGAGGCGCTGGGAGGCGTAAACGAGGCGCGCCACTTCGCCTTTGACTACGAACTGTGGCTGCAAGCGGCGCTGCACGGCTTTCGCTTCGCGCTCGTGCCCGGCCCGCCGCTCGCCGCCTTCCGGCTGTGGGAGGTGTCGAAGACGGAATCGAGCGCGGAGAAGTTCGTTGAGGAGTCGCTGGACATTCTGGAAGAGGTCTTCGCGGACCCACGCCTCCCGGCGGAGCTACGGGCGGTTCGGCCCCGCGCGCTGAGTGGGGCATGGCGGGCCGCCGCCTTCGGCTGCTACCGCGCCGGGCGAATGGAGGCTGCCCGGCGCTGCCTGCGCGAGATGGCCGCTCTGGACCCCTCGCGCCGCGCCGACCCCGCCGTGCTTTCCCTGTGGGCGCGGAGTTTCCTCGGCAGCAGGCCAAACGCCGCCGCGCGCCGCCTGAAGCGCGCTCTCAGCCGCGCCCGGCACGGCTCAACCAACAATGGCTAACCCAAGCGTCAGCGTGGTCATCCCCAGCTACAACTCGGCG
>DASVVH010000577.1:0-1829 GCA_036386615.1 Ardenticatenaceae bacterium | reverse complement strand
CGCTTGCCTCCTTTCCATTACACTACGCTCCCGATGTCCCTGAATAGTCCCCCCCAACTGCCTCGCCCCTCAAGGGGATGGTCGCCACGCGTCGCGCTGGCGGTGCTTGGTCTTCTCTTTTGCCTGCTTGCCGGAGCGTGGAGCGCGCTCATTCCGTTGGGGGAAGCTCCCGACGAGGTATCGCACCACTCCTACGTGCGCTACGTCGCGGAATATGGTGGCCTGCCGCCCGCCATCGAGGGCACGACTGTGTTCGGCGAAACGTTCCAACCGCCGCTCTACTACATTCTGGCCGCGCCGCTCACGGCGTGGCTGCCGCGCGGCCCGGAATCGAACCTCGGCTTCGCTATCCCTGTCGAGAACAACCCCGATTGGGAACTGGGCAACCCCGCCCGCGCGCGCGTGCTGCTTCAGCCTGCCGCCGCGCGCTGGCCCTGGCGCGGCGAGGCGCTGGGCTGGCACCTCGCGCGCGGCCTCTCCATCCTCTTCGGCCTCGTGACCCTCGTCGCTACCTACAAGCTGGCCCGCCTCGTCTTTCCCGGCGAACCCTGGACAGCCTTCCTCGCCGCCGCCTTCGTTGCCTTTCTGCCCACCTTCACGGCCCTTTCCGCCACCGTGACCAACGATGTCCTGGCGACAATGCTCTCGGCCCTGCTCCTGTGGCAGCTTGCGCGGCTGGTTGTCGGCACACGGGGGAGAACCGACTGGCGTGGCTGGGCCTTCGCGGGCCTGTTGGGCTGCCTGGGCGTCTGGACCAAGGCGAGCGGTTGGGTCTTCGTGCCAATCGTGATTCTGGCGGTGGTGCTTGCAGCACGACGACCGACGACCGCGGGTGCCCTTTGGGCGGGACGACCGCCTACGGAGAACGGAAGATGGAAGGCGGTGGACGGTGGACGGTGGGCTTTTTCGCGGCTCCTAGCGGCGGGTGGGGCGTGGTTGGTGGTGGCGCTACCGCTATTCTGGATGAATTGGCAGCGTTCGGGTGATTTGTTAGGCCGGGGTCTTCAGGCGCGGGTCACGGAGCAACGCGAGAGCTTTTCCTTGCAGGAGGCGCTACAGCTTCTGCCGGGGCTGTACAGGAGTTGGTGGGCGGGCTTCGGCGGCGCGGTTCACCTCAACTTACCTGACTGGCTGAACCTCGTGCTGGGCGTGCTCCTGCTCGTCGCGGTGGGCGGGCTGCTGCGCCGCCACCTTCGCCGCGCCTCCGCGTCGGCGGCCACGCGCCGCCTGCTCCCCATATTGGCCGCGCACGCCGTTCTCGTCTTCATCGCCTGGTTTATCTGGACGGGCCTCGTCATGGGGGCGGACCAGGGCCGCCTGCTCTACCCCGCGCTCCCCGCGACTGCCGTCCTGCTGGCGGGGGGGTGGGTCGCGGTCACACCGCCGCGCGAGTGGCGTGCGCCTCGCCCCGCGCTGCTGTGGAGCGCGGCCATTCTGGCTCTGCCACTCGCCACGCTGCTCTTTATTCTGCTGCCCGCCTACCGCGCCGCGCCTGCCCTGGCCGAGCCACCCTCCGGGGCCGCTAGCGAGTCCCTGCAAATCGGCAGCCTGCCGTTGGCGCTGACCAGCTTCTACTTCCCCCTGACGGTTGACGACCACGTACCGCCCGGCACGGGGAGCCGCTTCTACGTCGCGTGGCGGGCAGATGGTCCCCTCCCTGACGTGCGCCTGCGCCTGCGCTGGATAGACGCGGATGGCAACTCGCGGTGGGTGAAGGAGGGCAGCCCCATTGCCGACCACCCGCTCACGGACGAATGGCAGCCGGGCAACTACTCTGCCTGGCACCGCGTGCCCGTTCCAGAAGGCGTTGAGCCGGGCTGGTATCGCCT
>DASVVH010000576.1:0-7610 GCA_036386615.1 Ardenticatenaceae bacterium | reverse complement strand
AGCCCACCGCGACGGTGAGCGTCATCGTGCAGAAGGCAGGTGTGGGCAGCAGTCTTGAAGCGATGGTAAGCGACCTGGGCGGGCACGTCCACCAGAACCTCTCCATCATCAACGCCTTCTCTGCCGAGCTACCCGCCAGCGCCGTGCGCCAGCTTGCCAGCGCCGAGGAGGTCCGCTGGGTCTCCCTCGACGCGGCCATGCTGGAAACGGGCAAGCCAGTTAGCGGCGGTACTACCACCACTACCCCAATCACGACCTGCACGCAGTGCGTGAACCTGTCGAAGCTGAAGAACGAGTGGATTTACACCCTTGGCGTAGACAAGGTGTGGAACACGGCCCCCTATCTCCAGGGCCAGGGCATCGGTATCGCCGTAGTAGATAGTGGCATAACTAGCCACGACGATTTCGGCAACCGCGTCATCACGAGCGAGAAATTCAACAGCCTCACCAGTAACATGTCGGACAAATACGGGCACGGCACGCACGTGGCGGGCATCATTGCCGGTAATGGTGTCGCCTCCGGCGGGCAGTACATGGGCATCGCGCCCCAGGCAAATCTCATCAACGTCAAGGTGAGCGACGACATTGGCATGGCGACAGCCTCGGACGTGGTGGCGAGCCTCCAATGGATTCTGACCAACAAGGATCGCCACAACATCCGCGTCGTCAACATGTCGCTCAACAGCGCCGTGCCGGAGTCCTACCACACCAATCCCATTAGCGCGGCGGTGGAAATCCTCTGGTTCAACGGCATCGTCGTGGTCGTCTCGGCGGGCAACAATGGTACGGCTACGCTTTACCCGCCAGCCAACGACCCTTTCGTCATCACAGTGGGTGCCACAGATATTGTAAGAACGCCCGCGATTGGTGATGACGTGATTGCCAGCTTCTCAGCCTACGGCAGAGCGGAGAATGGCGCGACAAAGCCGGACATCGTCGCTCCAGGCTACAAGATTGTCTCCACGTTGGCTGATTCGTCCTCTCTGGCCCAGACCTACCCGGCGTATATAGAACCAAGCATCACGGGTCTTTCCTACTTCAAAATTTCGGGCACCTCAATGGCGGCCCCAATGGTGGCGGGCGCGGTGGCGCTCCTCCTCCAGGACGAGCCGGGTTTGACGCCCGATCAGGTGAAGTACCGCCTCATGGCAACCGCTGTCAAGAACAAGCGGACCTGGCCGGGTTACGATTCTGCCAGGGCCGGAAGTGGCTACCTGAACGTTCACGCCGCGGTGAATGGCACCACGACCGAAAGCGCGAACACAAACATCGCCGCTAGCCAGCTCCTCTGGACAGGCAGCGAACCAATTACCTGGGGCTCCGTCAACTGGGGTTCCGTGAATTGGGGCAGCGTCAACTGGGGCTCCGTCAACTGGGGTAGTGTCAACTGGGGTTCTGTCAATTGGGGCAGTGACTACTGGGGACCCTGACCCTCCACCCTCTGACTCCACCATCAAGGCCCCGCTCGTTCAATCGAGCGGGGCCTTCGTCTTTCTCCATGCTTGCACCGTTTGAAGGACCAAAGACCCGTAGCAATCTATACCAGAAGGCGATGCACAGGCGCTTGTGAATACGTATACTGTTGATAAGCGGTAAGAGGAGTTGCCACCATCCCCGGCAAGCCTCTGCCTCGCTCCCGCACCTGCACGCCGCTGCCAGGCGTGTTGAGCCGGGACTCATCCCCACAGCCGTATCAATTGCAGAGCGAACGACAAAGGCAAACCCATCGAGAGGTGGGGACGCAAAGCCACGGGTCCACCGTCCAGTCGCGGATAGCCGGGTTGCCGACTCAGCTTAGTCACAGCAGGCGCGAGTTGGTATTTTTGCGTCCTGCGGCGAAGCGAGGCGGCAAGTGTCGCTACAACCCTCACTCCACGGGGAGTGGAATCGTAAGAGGAGTAGACACTATGCCACAAAGAGCCGTACAGCCGCGAGCCACGCGGCTAGCCACCTACCTGAGCTTGTTGCTCGTGGTGGCGGTGCTGATACCCTACCTGGGCAGCGCGACGTTGGCTTTGGCGGGCACGCCTTCAGGCCCGCTCAAAGCACAGTCACAACTACTACAACTCGCCTCGGCACAGCCCGCCGCGACGGTGAGCGTCATCGTGCAGAAGGCAGGCGCGGGCAGCAGTCTTGAAGCGATGGTGAGCGACCTGGGCGGGCACGTCACGCAGAACCTCTCCATCATCAACGCCTTCTCCGCCGAGCTACCCGCCAGTGCCGTGCGCCAGCTTGCCAGCGCCGAAGAGGTCCGCTGGGTCTCACTCAACGCGGCGGTGGTGGATACAGGCAATCCGGGCAACGGCAATGGCGGCGGGAACAACCGAGGTAGCGGAAGCGGCGGTGGTCCCACGACGAACCCCTGCCCGGTCTGCATCGATACCTCGAACCTGCAAAACGCCTACGTTCGTGCCGTTGGCGCGGATCGCCTCTGGAACGAGCCGCCCTACTTGCAAGGGCAAGGTGTGACCGTCGCCGTGCTGGACAGTGGCATCACCAACCACCGGGACCTCAAAGAGAATCCTGGCGGCAGTGGGCCGACCCGTACGCTGACTGACACACTGTTCAACAGCTTCACCTTCGAGGTCGCCGAGAAGGACAAGTACGGGCACGGCACCCATGTCGCGGGCATCATCGGCGGCAACGGTGCTCAATCGCAGGGAGCCTACATCGGCATCGCGCCGAGGGTCAACCTGCTCAACGTCAAGATTGGCGATGACGTTGGCAAAGGCACAACCGCCGATGTGGTCGCGGGATTGCAGTGGGTCTACGAGAACAAAGACCTCTACAATATCCGTGTGGTCAATCTCTCGCTCAACAGCAGCGTTCCCGAATCCTACCTGAACAGCCCGTTGAGCGCCGCCATTGAGATTCTCTGGTTCAACGGCATCGTCGTCGTCGCCTCGGCGGGCAACAACGGGTTAGGTGCTGGCAACGGCATCCTCTACCCACCCGCCAACGACCCCTTCGTCATCACAGTTGGCGCGACGGATGACCGGGGCACCGCGAACATTGGAGACGACGTGGTCGCCACCTACTCTGCCTTCGGAGTGACGGCGGAGGGTATCACGAAGCCGGACCTCGTCGCGCCCGGCACCAACATCATCAGCCTGCTGGCGAAGAAGGATTCCGATCTGGACCGCCTGCACCGGAACCGCCGCATCGCTGGCAACTACTTCCGCATGTCCGGCACCTCGATGTCAGCGCCTGTCGTGGCAGGGGCAGTGGCGCTCCTGCTACAGGACGAGCCGGGGCTGACGCCGGATCAGGTGAAGTACCGCCTAATGGCAACGGCGCGCCCGATGAGCCAGCCCGGCGCGGGAGCGGGGCTGCTCGACACCTACGCAGCGGTACACGGCGCGACGACTGAGAGCGCGAACACAGGCACTCAGGTCACTCCTCTCCTCTTCACTGGCGATGACGCGGTGGCCTGGGAGAGCGTCAACTGGGGGAGCGTCAATTGGGGTTCCGTCAATTGGGGGAGCGTCAACTGGGGTTCCGTCAACTGGGGCAGCGTTAACTGGGGCACCGTCAATTGGGGTAGCACCTACTGGGGACCCTGACCCACTGCTTACCTGACTCTACCTTCAAGGCCCCACTCGATTGAACGAGTGGGGCCTTCGTCATTAACGGGGTAGCCACTCCTTCTAGCCGCCACCCGCGCCTCCCCTTCATGCTAGCCTGACCAATCTGCACAGCGACCTCGATGGCATCCACTTGGGTGTACTGCATCACGCATGTAAACCATCCTTCCAGCGCCGTTACCGTCCACCGTCTTCCGTCCTTCGTCCTTCGTCCATCTACAAATCCGAGTACACGAGTACCCTCGGTTTAGGTAACAATATCTCTATCCGCCCGGCTCCTTTTCTGCTCTAATTAGGAGAGTCATCTACTGCCCCAACGGCGCGGCATTCTCGGCCTCTGCACCACCTCCTGGCCCCGTCAAGATGGCAGCCCCAGCCAGCGATCTCCTCCGTCCGCCAAAACTCTGGGGGAGTGATCGTCACGTTCAGGCAATAATAGAGGCGCAGAATGTCCCTTCCCCGGCGGAGGAAGGGACATTCCGTCACTGCAAACCATTCCGCGCCCGCTATCGAGGGCGCTATCCCGACATAGAGCGAGTCGGCCTTCCCCGGCCCTCCTATCCTCCCACTAGAAGGACGTACCACAGTGGACCTTGCACTCAACCCGATGCCTCGCATCTCCTCCGGCAACATCCTCGTCATCAGCAAAACCCAGGAAATGCTCGACCTCCTGGAAGCCATCCTCGCCGATGAAGCCTTCGCGGCCACTGGCGGCCTGAGCACAACCTACGATCTGGGTAGCATTCAAGCCGCCGCGCCCTCCCTCCTCATCCTGGACGACGTAAACGGGCAGGACGACCCCTGCCGCACCCTTCTGTACCAACTCAAACTGCGCCAGCCCGCCTCCTCCATCCCGGTGATAGCCCTCACCACCTCCCGGCAGGATAAATCTCAACTCGAAGCTACTCTCGACGCCATGAACGTCTCCGTCCTCCTCAAACCCTTCGAGATTGACGACCTCCTCCAGAAGGTCCAGGCGTCCCTCTAAACACCGTCAGTTCTCTACCCTCTACCGTCCACCGTCTATTGCCGTCCACTCCGCCTCCTTCGCCAGCGCGGCAGCCAGCCGCCTGTGATACTGGCGGCGCGGAATCTCCACCACCCCGAACTGCTCCAGGTGCGGGTTCGTATACTGCACATCGAATAGCTCATAGCCGCCCACCCGCAGCCGCTCCACCAGATGCACCAGCGCCACCTTGCTCGCGTCCCGCTCCCGGCTGAACATGCTCTCCCCCGCGAACAGCCCCCGAATCGCCACCCCGTACACTCCACCCACCAGCCGCCCGTCCTGCCACGTCTCTGAGCTATGGGCGAAGCCGAGCCGGTGCAGCGCCGTGTACGCCTCGATAATCTCCTCCGAAATCCACGTCCGCTCCCGCTCCGCGCACCCCTCCATCACCCCCCGAAAATCCGAATCAGCCCGCGCCTCGAACCGTCCCTGCCGCACCGTCTGCGCCAGCCTGCGCGGAACGTGAAACGCGTCCAGCGGGAAAATCGCTCGCGGGTCGGGGTCGTACCAGTAGACCGTCCCATCGTCGTCCGCCATCGGGAAGACGCCCTGCGCATAGGCGGATAATAGCAACTGTGGTGTCAGGCGCTGCATAGAACCTCAGTGGGGCGACTGATGCAGGATTAGAGGAAATCCGGGGTAAGTTCCGATGGTGGTGCCCTAAATTCGACGAATCGCCCTTTTCACGGTAGAGTTGGGATGTGCAATCGTGTGACTCCTGACACGATGTAATAGCATGTTGTCGAAACTTGTATAAAGGAAGTACCGATGAAATTTGCACTTCGCCGTCTCCTGCCTGTTCTGGCAGTGGCAGGATTCTTCTTCGCCTTACAACTGCCAGTCACCGCCGCGCCGCCACATCAGGAATCCTCCGACGCGGGCACCACCGAGCAGCGTGAGGCCAGCTATTATACTGTCCAGTCCGGGGACACGCTCGGCAGCATCGCGCAAGAGTTCGACGTTCCTGTGGCGACGCTGGTCGAGGTTAATGGCCTGACGGACGCGGGCCTCATTCACATCGGACAGGTTCTGATGATTCCGGGCAGCGACGGCTCCCTGCCGCAGGGTCAGGGTGGTTCCTCCGGCTCCGGCGAAGCGCCGGACGCCCCGCGCCCCAGCCCCTGGCAGCGCATGACGCGCGCCGCCCGCCTCGCCCCCCAGAACTCGCCCTTCCACAAGACGACCTGGGTCAGCTACTATGGCCGTCCCGGCGTTGATGTCATGGGCATTCTGGGCGAGTATAGCATTGAAGAGCTAATCCCCCGCCTACAGGAGCAGGCCGACGCCTACGACGAGGCCAACGGCCCCGAACTCGGCGTCATGCCCGCCTTCCACCTCGTCTACGGCATGGCCGCGAAGGCCCCCGGCGAGGATGGCGACCACCTCGTCTTCATGACCGACGAGGCCGTGATGTCCTACATCAACGCCGCGCAGGAAGCGGGGATCGGCGTCATTTTGGACATCCAGATTGGCAAGCTCTCCCCGGCGCAGGCGCTGGAGTACGGCCTGCCCTATCTCAAGTATCCCAACGTCCACCTCGCGCTCGACCCCGAATTCGCCATGAGCCACCCCGACCAGGAGCGCCCCGGCCTGCCCATTGGCTTCTCCACCGACGAGCAGATTAACGAGGCGCAGGCCCTCATGCGCGACTACATGCGCGAGAACGACATCGAGGGACGCAGAATCCTCATCGTCCATCAGTTCCTGGACACGATGATTCGGGACAAGGCCGACCTCAAGCGCTATTATCGCATAGACCTGACCATCCTCGCCGACGGCTGGGGCGGCCCCTGGCCGAAAATCAGCAAGTACAACGTCTTCATGGACGACACCGTGCGCTTCACTGGCCTGAAGATGTTCTACCGTTGGGACGACCCACTCCTGACCGAGCCGCAGGTGCTGGGGACCGAGGCGGTCCCCAGCCTGCCCTACGTAGAGATCACGCCCAACTTCATCATCTACCAGTAAGCGATTCGCGCAGCCACTATTGTCGAGACGAACGACGAAGGACGAATGACGAAGGGCCTCCCTCGTCGTTCCTCTTTCGTCGTTTGTGTTTCGTCAATCCGCTAGGGAGAGAAAACTCGTGGACAAAGAGCACGTTGGCTTCATCGGCCTCGGTATCATGGGTGGCGGCATGGCCCGCCGCATTGTGGATGCCGGGTTCCCACTCACTGTGTGGAATCGCACCGCCTCCCGCGCAGACGCACTCGTCCAGGCGGGCGCGGAGCGCGCGGACAGCCCCGCCGAGGTCGCCGCCCGAAGTGACGTGATTATCACCATCGTCAGCGACACGCCCGACGTGGAAGAGGTCATTCTGGGAGAGCAGGGAGTCATTCACGGCGTCCGGCCTGGCGCGCTCGTCGTGGACATGAGCACCATCTCCCCGCAGGCCACCCGAACCATCGCCGCCGCCCTTGCGGAAAAAGGCGTCGAGATGCTGGACGCTCCGGTCAGTGGCGGCAGCGAGGGCGCGGCGCAGGGCACACTCTCCATCATGGTTGGCGGCGCGGCGCAGGCGCTGGAACGTGCCCGCCCCATTCTGGAGCCGATGGCCCGGAGCATCACCCACGTTGGGGAGAATGGCGCGGGCCAGTCCGTCAAGCTCTTCAATCAGATTGTCGTCGTCGGCAACTGCCTTGCCATGTGCGAGGGGCTGCTCTTCGCCGCCCGCAGCGGCCTCGACCTTGAAAAAGCGTGGGAGGCCATCAAGGGCGGGGCGGCAGGCTCGTGGATGCTCTCCAATCGGGGCAACCAGATAATTGACCGTGACTGGCGGCCCGGCTTCACGATAGACCTCCAGCAGAAAGACCTCCGCCTCGTGCTGGAAGCTGCCGACGAGGTAGGCGTCCCCCTGCCCGCCACCGCTCAGATTTTCCAGTTCTACCGCACCCTGCAAGCGCGCGGCCTGGGCAGCGAGGGCAACCATGCCCTCGTCAAAGCCCTCGAAGCGCTGGCGGGCTTCTCCACAGACGCCCCGCAATAAAGCCCATCCCCAGGTTCCACCATAGCGGGGT
>DASVVH010000575.1:0-2136 GCA_036386615.1 Ardenticatenaceae bacterium | reverse complement strand
GGAGCCAATGGGGAATAAGATTGCGCTCTCCGCGTGGAGCTTCCACGAGGCGCTGCTATCGGGCAAAATGCAGCAGCGCGAGGTTCCAGACGCGGCGGCGCGGCTTGGGTTCGCGGCGATTGAGTTGCTGGATATTCTGGCCGCGCCACTCCCGGCGGGGCGCTGGACAGGCGTCGCGCGGTGGGGCTGGCACGCGCTCCGGCGCGGATTGCCGTTTCTGCCGCACCAGCCACGCCAGCCACGCCCGAAACAGTATAGCGCCACCGTTGCCGAGCCACTGCGCCGGGCCGCCGACAGCGCGGGGGTGCGCGTCCTGAGTTGGACGCTGGACACCGACCTGACGGCGGAGGGCGCGGCGCTGGAACAGCAGCGCGCCTATTGGGAACGCGGCATCGAGACGGCGCGGGCGCTGGGGTGCGAGGTGCTGCGCGTGACAACAGGCGGGCGCGACGGCGATGGGCGCGTGCTGAGGCGGGCGCAGGCGAACCTCCAAGAGTTCGTGGAGATGGCGGCGGGGTTGCGGGTGGCGGTGGAGAATCACTGGGGCTTGAGCCGCGACCCGGCTCTGCTCGTCGCCCTGCTGGAAGCGGTGCCGGGCGCGGGCTGCTGTCTCGATTTTGGGAACTGGGAAGAGGCGATACGGGAAGAGGCGATACGGATGCTTGCGCCCTTCACCACTCACGTCCACGCCAAGAGCTTCAGGTTCGACGCGGACGGGCACGAGGTGAATTTCGACTACGGAACCATTCTGGGCAGGCTGTCTGAGGCGGGATACGAAGGGTGGTACGTCGTCGAGTACGAGGGGGATGGGCCGCCGGAAACCGCCATCCGACAGACGCGGCAATTGCTGGAAAGAGTCATTGAGGACGGGGTGAAGGATGCACGCTGAGTTTGCAGTCGCAAAGGTGGGGAAGTACGCCACGCGGGAGAGTGGCGACACGGTGGAGATGGTCGAGCGCCCGCACGGCGGCCTCTCCTTCGTCATGGCCGACGGGCAACGGAGCGGCAAGAGCGCGAAGGTCATCTCGAACATCGCCGCACGCAAGGCCATCTCCCTGCTCTCCGAGGGGACGCGAGATGGCGTCGCGGCGCGGGCGGCTCACGATTACCTCTTCGCCATGCGCGGCGGCAAGGTGCGCGCCGACCTGCAACTGCTCTCGCTGGACCTGGACACCCGCACCATCGTCGTGACGCGCAACACAGACACGAGCGCGCTGGTCATTGAAGGGACGGTGGTGCGCTGGCTGGAAGAGCAGGCGCATCCCATAGGGCTGTACCGCAACACGCGCCCTGCCATTCACGAGTTGCCGCTTGGCCCGATGACGGGGGTCGTCCTCTTCTCCGATGGGATTCGCCACGCGGGTTCGCGGCACGAGAGCCGCTTCGACGTGGCGGCGGTCATCGAGCCGCTGCTTTTTCACGAGGAGTTATCGGCCCAACTGCTGGCCGATACGCTGCTGGAGCGGGCGATTGAGGCCGACCGCAAGCTGCCGCAGGATGACCTGACCGTGCTCGTCCTCTACGTTCACCCCGCCGCGCCCGACGACGTGCGGCGGCTCTCGGTTCGCTTCCCCATCCAGTCATGAGCCTTCCACGACGGCCCGGCGGCACCTTCGCGCGTAGGCCCGGCCAGGGGCCGCGCGTCGCCTTCGTGGGGCCTTGTGGCGCGGGCAAGAGCACCATCGTCCGGCGGCTCCGCGAGTTGGGGCTGGACGCGCGAATGCCCGCGCAGGAGCATTCCGGCGTGGCGGAGATGTGGCAGAAGCTGCTGAACCCCGACTACCTCGTCGCGCTGGACGCCCCGAACGCGGTGCTCCGGCAGCGCCGCCCCGGCATTGACCTGAACGACGGTGTGTTGGCCGAGGAGCGCCGCCGCCTCGCCCACGCCTTCACCCACGCGGACCTGACGCTGGACACGAGCCGGATGGAGGAGCACGAGGTTATCGAAGCCGTCATGCGCTGGCTGCGGGAGCAGGGTGTACTCTAGCGCACGGCGTTGTTTATCTTCTCTCTCACCGCGTTCGCCTGCATCGCCGCCTGCTTCAGTAGCTGGCTGCGCTCGAAATGCCCCTCCTTCCAGAATTCGTCGGCCTTTTCCTCCCACTGTTGTATGGCAAGCTCCAGCGCCTGCAACAC
>DASVVH010000574.1:0-2600 GCA_036386615.1 Ardenticatenaceae bacterium | reverse complement strand
TGTTCGCCCGCTCCGCCCGGAGGTGATGCTGGCACGCCGCGCAGGGTTGCCCGCCCTCGCGCGCCTCAGCGCTCTGGGGGCTGTAGGAAACAGGCTGTGGGGCGCGACTTTGAAGCAAGAAGCGCCCGTTCAGATACGGCAGGTCGAGCAGGCAGGGGCGGAATTCGACCAGCTATGGCGTGCCTGTGCCGCCGATGCCTCGTTTTCTGCGGTGCGCGACAGCGAATGGGTGAACTGGCGCTACCTCGCCGCCCCCGCGCACACCTACCGCGTCTGGTTGGCCGAGCAGGGGGGCAGGGCCGTTGGTTACGTGGCAGGTCGCCTGCAGGAGGGCGGCGACAGAAAGGTGGCCTTCATCGCGGATATTCTCACCAGCCGGGACGATGGGGGCGCGCGGCAGGCGCTCATCCGCCACGCAGGAACCTATTTCTACGAGAGGGGTGCGGAGGCGGTGGCGACGCTGGCGATTCCCGGCACCTGGATGGCCGAGGCGTTCCGCCGCGCGGGCTTTGTGCTCAGTTGGGGCGCGTTCTCCGTGCAGTTTGTGCCTTTCGCTAGCAGCCCACCCTTCGAGCAGATGCGCGACCCGCAGCAGTGGCGCTTGACCGGAGGCGATTTCGATGTCGTCTAGTCTCCTTCGCGAGGCCCTGAAGGCGCGAGCCGCCGCGTTTGTAGAAGCACTCTGGAGGTCCGGCTTCGCACTCGCGGGCTGCCTCCTGCGCCCGCGAGTGGAACGGTGGTCCTCACCCGGCGGGCAGCGCGTTCTCGTTCTCGCGCCTCACCCGGACGACGAGGTGATTGGCTGCGCGGGCACCATCGCGTGGCACGTTCGCGCGGGTGACGAAGTGGGTATCGTCATCATCACCGATGGGCGGCGCTCACGGGCGCTTGGCCTTGGCCCTGAGGAGATGGCACGGCGGCGACGGCAGGAGGCGGAACTTGGCAGCCAATCGTTGGGCGCGCGCCTCGAATGGCTCGGCTTGCCCGAAGATGCATGGCAACCGGAGCAGCTTCAAGCCGCGCTGCACTCCCTCTTTCAGGAGTGGCGGCCCCACCTCGTCTACGCGCCCTCGCGCATAGATTTCCACTCAGAGCATCAGCGAGTGGCGCAGGCGCTGGCGGCGGTGTTGGGTGAGTATAGCGATAGCCGCCTCCGCGCGATTCGGGTCTTCCCCGTCCAGGTGCCTCTCACGCCCGTTCTAGCCAACCTCGTCACCCCAATAGCCGATGTGATGCCGCAGGTGTCGTTGGCGCTTGGGGCCTACGTGACCCAGCAGGACAACATGGGCCGAGCCATGCGGCAACGGCGCTATGCGGCACATCTTTATGGATTACGGGGCGGGGCGGAAGAATTGTGGCAGATGTCATCGGAACAGTACGCGCGGCTCCATCGCTCTTTGGAGCCAACCTGTACGAGCACATTTCGGGGGTTGCGCGGCAATGCCTGGGGCGACCCACTGGCGTACCTCACGGGCGTGTCGGCGCGGCGCGCGGCCCGCACTGCCGGAAGTTCCAGTCCCGTTGAGCGCGTTGTGGCTCACCCATGACTCTACTGGCTCCTGGCACGTCGCTATCGGTTTCAGTGGTGCGGATACAGCGCCACCATAACCGCCTTTGTCTCGCGCTATTTTGTGGCCTGCTGCTTCTCTATTGGGGCGTCTCGTTGACCAACCTGACGGTTGTGCCACGCGTCTATCAGGATGAGCCCTGGCAGGCGTCTACGGGCTGGAAGCTGGCGGCGGAAGGGGTCTTTGGCTCGGATATGTTTCAGGGCTGGTATGGGATGGAGCGGCGCTATTACGGCTACATGCCAATTCATCCTCTCTTTCTGGCGGCTACCTTTCGCCTCGCGGGGCTTGGTCTCTTTCAGGCGCGCTTTGAGCCAGTGGTGATGGGTTCCGTGACGCTGGCACTCACCTATGGCCTGGGCCGCCGTCTGTGGGGGCCAACGGTGGGCGTTCTGGCGGTTGCCTTTATGCTGCTGGTGCGGCTGACGGGCCTGACCTACATCCAGCCGAGCGGTATCCTGCTGCTCGATATGGCACGCATCTCGCGATACGACATGGTGGTGCCCGTCTTCGGCCTCGCCTCCCTGCACGCTTACATATCGGCGCAGCAGGCGCGCACCCGCCGTACCCGGCTCTACGCACTTACGGGCCTTCTGACCGGGCTGGCGGGCCTCAGCCACCTTTACGGAGCTTTCTGGCTCCTCGCGCTGGTGCTCCTCGCGTTGTGGGACGGGGTGGGTTGGCGGAACCTCGCGGCGCTGCTCCTCGGCTTCGCCGCGCCCTGGCTGCTCTACGCCGCCTACGTTCTGGGCGATGTGGAGGCATGGCGCGGGCAGACGCGCGAGTATGGGCCGCGCTTCGACCTCCTGAATCCCGGCTGGTACTGGGCGAATCTTGTACAGGAGCGCCGCCGCTATGGCCCCGGCCTCGGCCCGCTCGGCTGGCAATACCTGTCGCGCCCCGGTTTCTGGGCGGCGCTGGTTGCCCTGCCTCTCTCTCTCTTTGCCCTGTTTCGCCGTGCCCTGCGGCAGGACGATAGGGCGGCGCGGACGATAGTCGTGCCTGCCCTCGTCCTCCCCACGCTCTTTGCTT
>DASVVH010000573.1:0-4460 GCA_036386615.1 Ardenticatenaceae bacterium | reverse complement strand
CCCAGAGGAGGCGGCGGCTCGGCGCTGCGCCTGTTGACATGGTGGCTCCTTAACACAACCCGCACCAGAGGGGAAAAGTCTCTGGTGCGGGTCTGTTGCTGAAGTGACGAACCGTTGCTACTGCAAGAGGCTGAGAAGCGGATTCGGGTAGATACCGAGGCCGAGGACGAGCAGGGTAGTAACGAAGATAGCAGCGCCAACCATCCAGGAGGGGCGCACTCCCTGCGCTTCGAGAGCAGGGACAGGCTCGATGACCTCCACGCCCGTTTCGTGCCCCACCTCTTCAGTGGCGGCGCGCGGCGTCATGAACATGGCAACGACAAAGCGGGTGTAGTAGAAGATGGAGATGACGCTGAGGACAATGGCTAGCACGACGAGCCATATCTGGTTGCCCAGTATCGCGCCGCTGAAGAGGAAGAATTTGGCGAAGAACCCTGCCGTCAGCGGGAAGCCCGCGAGGTTGAGAAGAAAGTAGCCGAGGAGCAGGCCGAGCACCGGATGCTCGCGGCCCAGCCCGGCGAAGTCTTCCTCTTCGACAACCTCATGCTCGGTAATCCCACCAAGCTGGATGAGCGTGGCGAAGGCACCCAGGTTCATCAGGGCGTAGACGGCGAGATAGAAGATGAGGCCCGGAATAATCAGGCCCGCCGTCTGGAAGGCACCCAACCCCGTGATGCCGACGAGGATATAGCCCGCGTGCGCGATACTGGAATAGGCGAGCATGCGCTTGATGTTGCGCTGGAAAATCGCGCCGATGTTGCCCACGAGCATCGTGAGAACGGCCAGGACGACGAGGATGGGCGTCCACCACTCAAAGAGAACGCGGAAGCCGATGAGGAGGTTGATCAGGATGGCGAAGGCTCCAACCTTGGTGCCGGAGACCATGAAGGCGGTCACGGGCAGAGGCGCGCCCTCGTAGACATCGGGCGTCCACTGGTGGAAGGGCACGAGCGCGAGTTTGAAGCCGACGCCGACGAGCATCAACAGGAAGCCCGCGAGCAGCATCAGGTTCACGCCGCCGCCGGGCACACCTAGGACAGCATTGGTCTGCTCCACGAAGTCGGCGATGGTCAACTCGCTAATCTGGGCGAGGCTCATGGTGCCCGTCGCGCCGTAGGTGAGGGCGATGCCGTAAAGGAGGATGCCGCTTGAGAAGGAACCGAGCAGGAAGTATTTGAGCGCCGCTTCCATCGAGCGGAGGGCGGGGCGCGCGAACCCCGCCAGGATGTAGAGGGGCAGCGAGAGAAGCTCGATACCGAGGAAGACCATAATCAGGTGATTGCTGCCCGCCATGAAGATGAGGCCGACGGTGGCGAAGAGAATCAGAGCGTAGAACTCGCCGCGCTGCATGTCGTGCCGCTCCAGGTACGGCGGCGCGATGAGAACGACGATGAGGGCGACGACGACCACGATGAGGCTGATGAGCAGGGTCATGCCAAAGGGGCCAAAGGGGTCGTACATCCCATTGAAGAGCGGTTGAGGGTCGGTGAGCGGCTGCACGCCCAATATTCGACGCAGTTGCGCGAAGAATGCGTTCTCCGGGACCACTGCGGGGTCGTGATAGAGCAGCCAGGATTGGAGCCAGAGAAAGAGGCCGCCAACCAGCCCGGCCATCGTGAGGTAGGCAGGCCAGCGGCGCTCGTCCTCGCGGTTGAAGACGAGGTCCGAGAGGAGGACGACCAGCCCCACGAAAGAGAGAAAGATTGGCAGCGACATCAGGCGGGCCTGCTCACCCAGTTCGCGCACAGTCATCAGTTCCATAACGAAGTGTCCTTTAGGGATACGGGATACGAGATACAGGATGCGGGATAGGCATCGCGGAACGCAATGCTTCTATCTCTGTGCATCTCGTATCCCATATCTCGCATCGCGTATCTCGTTTAGGGTAAAAGGCCCGTAGGAGCGGGCGCGGTTTGCAGGGTCTGCACCAGTGCCTCGACGGTTGGCTCGATGGGAGCAAGGAAAAGGTCGGGCGCGAAGCCGATGAGAATCATGAGCGCCGCCAGCGGTACGAGGATGGCGATTTCTTTGCGAGTCAGGTCCAGCAGGGCGCGGTTCTCAGGCTTGTCGAGCGGGCCGAAGAACATCTTGTTGAAGAGGCGCAGCAGGTAGACGGCGGCAAGGACGACGCCGAAGGTGGCGAAGGCTGCCCATGTAGGATTGGCAATGTAGGCACCGAGCAACATCAAAAACTCGCCGACGAAACCATTGAGTCCGGGCATGCCGACACTGCCGAGCATGGTCAGGAGGAAGAAGCCCGCGAAAATGGGCATAACCTTCCAGATGCCGCCGAAAGCATCTATGTCGCGGGTGTGGCGGCGCTCGTAAATCATGCCGACGAGCAGGAAGAGCGCGCCCGTGCTGAGGCCGTGATTGACCATCTGGAGGACGCCGCCGCTCAACCCCTGCGTGTTCAGCGCGAAGATGCCGAGGATGATGAAGCCCATGTGCGCCACCGAGGAGTAGGCGACGAGGCTCTTGATGTCACGCTGGGCGTAGGCGACCCAGGCCCCGTACAGAATGCCGATAATGGCGAGGATGGCGAAGATGGGAGCCAACTGGCGCGCGGGGCCGGGGAAGAGGGTCAACGCGAAACGGAGGTAGCCGTAGGTGCCCATCTTGAGCAGGATGCCCGCCAGAATGACGGAGCCTGCCGTGGGAGCTTGAACGTGGGCGTCCGGGAGCCAGGTGTGGAACGGGAAGAGCGGCACCTTGATGGCGAATGCACCCGCGAAGGCGAGGAACATGAGTAGCTGCACGTTCGGCGGGAGGAACGGCGTGAAGCTCTGCAACCAATCGAGATTGTAGGCCAGCCCGGAAGCCTGCCCCGTCGTCGCGCCGAAGCTGAGGCCGAAGATGCCTAGCGCGATGATGGCGGCAAGCATGAAGGCGGAACCCGCCATCGTGTAGAGGATGAACTTGACCGTCGCGTAGATGCGGCGCGAGCCACCCCAGACGCCGATGAGGAAGTACATGGGGATGAGGACCGCTTCCCAGAAGACGAAGAAGAGGAAGAGGTCCAGCGCGGCGAAGACGCCCAGCATTCCCGTTTCCAGCACGAGCATGAAGGCGTAGTATTCCTTCTCCCGCTCGCGGATGCTGTCGCTGGAGAACCAGATGGCGATGGCGGTGAGCAGTGTCGTAAGCGGGATGAGCCAGAAGGAGATGCCGTCCAGCCCCAGGTAGTACTCAATCAGGAACTGCGGCTCGCCCGTCTGACCTGGGAAGGCGGAAATCCAGTTGGCCCGCTCCACGAACTGATAGCCCGCGATGGGACTGAACTCCGCAATCACGAGCAGCGAGAGGAGGAAGTTGAGCACGGCAAAAGCCAGCGCGACCCTCGGCGCGTACTCGCGCGGGAAGAGGGCCGTCACGAGCGCGCCGAAGAGCGGCAGGAAGATGAGGATGGAGAGAATCGGGACGCCTGTCATATCCATAGGGTTTTAGTGCCTGAGTGCCTAGTGGCGACGCGCACGGGGTTCGCCGCCCGCCTGTAGTTTCTGCTCCTGCTTCAAACGCTCCTCGCGGGAGACGATGGGCTGGTAATCGGGTGGCGGCCCCGGCTCTTTGCGGGAAGGTGCCGCGCCGAATGTGATGGGACCGAAGTGCAGGCCATGCTCATCGTAGACCCGTGCCTTCAGGATGGAGTCCAGCACCAGGGAGAAGAAGAAGGCTAGCAGCAGGATGGTAATCAGCGTGAAGGCACCACCTGCGATGAACGGGATGTTAATGGGCGTGAACTCAAAGAGGACGAGGGTGGTCACAAAGCCCAAGACGAGGCTGACCAGCCAGACGGTGAGTCGTTTCATGGTGTGCGACCTCTTGCTGTTTCTACTCTATCGTAGATGTCACTGACTGCAAGCACGCAGTTGATGGAGGGAAGTTGTACAGTGTCGTCCAGATTATCCGTCTCCGAGAGCAGCCATTGATTGTCGGGCTGCCTCACGAAATGCTCGACCTGACACTTCTCCTGTGCGACGAGCACGTACTCCCTCAACGATTCGAGTTTGCGGTAGTGCTCAAACTTCAGGCCCCGGTCATACCCTTGAGTGGATTCGGAGAGCACCTCGACAATCACGGTGGGATTGAGCAGCGTATCTGTATACTCGTCCTCGAACTGCGGCTCACCACAGACCACCACAACATCGGGATACATGTATGAGTCCATCGGGCTGACTTTCAGGCGCATCGCACTAGCGTAGACCTCACAAGGCTGACTCTTGAGTTGTCCGTGAAGCCCAGCCAGCACATTTACGGTAATCAGATTGTGCCGCTCGTTGCTTATCGCCCTGGCGAGCACCTGTCCGTCAAGGAACTCGCTCCTGGTCTCGGCCTGCCGCTCCAAAACCAGATATTCTTCAGGTGTCAGGTAGGTAACGACTTGTGAGGACATCATTTGGTTCCTGCTGCCATACACCAGCCACCACCGAGCATGCTCACTGGCCTGTCAGGTTGGGAAG
>DASVVH010000572.1:0-10965 GCA_036386615.1 Ardenticatenaceae bacterium | reverse complement strand
AGAAGGCGCTCTATTCCAGTATCCTTATTCTTTTGCTATCACCGCTACCGCTTGATTCACACTGCTGTACATAAACCAGCGAGGTCAGCTATCCATTGCCCCAGCATCATCACTCTTGGGGAACGTAAATATTCAGTTTCTCTAGTTGGACCATTGAGTCGGTGTCTTTGCTTGCACCCCCAAATGTGACTTTGATGGGCACAGCTTCGCCGTTGAACAATTCATCTGTTATAGTTGTCACGCCCTCACCATTCACGCTAAGTATGATCTCTGAACCAATACGCCTTGCGCTCACTTCATTTATGGCAAAAGGATCTCTTTGCAAGGCATTTACGTAGAAGAATCCCCTGTCTTCAGATTTCCCATCCTGTACTCTCTTTATGGACAACTGACCTTCATTGGCTAAGAGGATGATCAAGTAGTAGTCATCCTCCATTCCGAAAGTAAGCAGAGCAGCACGTCCATCTAGTCGTACAGTCCACTCTATAATGAAATCGTCTAAGACTTGGTTAAACGCTTGATTAGAGCAGATGCTACTATTGCCTCCAGACGAGATGCGTTGAGCAGGGTGTCCATCTAGTCCCCGCTGTATACATGAAGCAAGCCACTGCTCTATGGTCTCTCCTTCGTGTATCCGCACCCAGTCAGGTATATCCGAGGCTGTGGTTCCCACCTGCGGGATGGTAGCTGTCACTAAAGGTAGTTCAGCTGTTGCCGTTGGTAGTTCAAGGGGAATGGGGGATGTTTCAGAGATTGTTGTAGAGAACTCTGAGGTGGGGTCTCCCTCTGCTAGTGTTACTATTGCCAGTTCAGGCGTGCTGGTCTGCGACACTGTTGGTGAAGGGTCCAAGTTCGACATAGAATCAGTGGCAACTGTTGGGAGCGCCTGCCGAAGGCCAAGTTCGTAACCGCCCCATAACAAGGCACAGGCGATTAACACGAATCCCAGAATTCTTACAAACTTTCGCTGACTCTCATGACTCAACAAAACTGGGACCGCCAGTTCGACGAAGAGTCCTAGAATGAATACAGTGAACTGTCCAAGATAGCCCCTCATCTCAAAGCACTCCTAGGATGTCCCTGGTACAAGCAGGATTTAGGAGGTGCAAGGCAAAGCTTACTTGACTCCTCCCACATAATGTCCGAACGGGAGACTAAGAATAGCCTCCTATCCAAGAGTATAAGCTGTTTCCCCATACACTTCAAGGCCCCTAATGCAAAGAGAGAGCCACAGTTCCAGAAACTGCTCGCTACGTATTTTCCTAGATACGTACGGCGAAGTTAATCGACGAAAACTGACTTGCCGACATAGCCAACTGCTTCGTCAATCATGCGCCGCTCTCCCTTCCACTCGCTGGCTGCAACACCGTCATTTCACCTCTCATCGATTCATTTTGACGACCACTCGCCCTTCGTTCATCCGTTTGACCAGGAACTTACAAGCTGCGAATGTTAGCACATTGGCGGCAATCGCAGGGGACTTTACCGATATGCTTGTATCCCACTGTTGCATCTGGAACCAGCATCAACAAAAGGCGCGCTCCTAGAATGGGAGCGCGCCTTTCGGTTCTCGATACAGTGAGTTACACGCTTTCGGGGAAGAGACCCTCGCCCGTGAAGAACTCGCGGGCCTCCTCCACCGAGATGTCGGGGTTGGGCAGGATGACGTGCGACTCCACCAACTCCTCGTCGGCAACCTTCTCGCCCTGCTCCCGCACGAGCGCCAGCAGCGCCGTGAACCTTGCGCGGAATTCGCCCTCGTCGTACTGAGCAATCTGATCCACGAGCGCATTATCCATCTCGTTCAACTCGTCCAGCAGGGCGCTGCTGAGGCGGTATTGACCTTCCGTCGCAATTCGCACAATCATTGGTCAATCACCTCCGCATCGCCTGCGGGCAACTGCGCGCTCGGCTTCGGCCCGGCCAACTGCCGCTTCATCGCTTCCAACTCGGCATCAATCTGGCTGCCTGACGTGAGTTGAGCCAACTCGCGGTCCAGCACGTCCCCACCGATGTGGTCATCCAGCGTGCCAATCTGCACCAGCTCATCAATCGCCAGGGCGCGGGCGCGCATCTGCTCGGTGCGGTCCTCGGCGCGCTCGATAGCTAGGCCAATATCCGCCATCTCCTCGCTCAAGCCCGTCGCGGCCTCGCCAATGCGAACCTGCGCCTCAGCGGCGCTGTACTGCGCCTTGATGGTCTCCTTGCGCGTGCGGAAGGAGTCCACCTTCGTTCGCAGCCGCATCTCCGCGTCCTGAAGCTTCTGCTGCTCCTGCTCCAGCGACGCGATTTGCGTGTCCAGGTCGCTCAACTGCATCTGCGACGCCTGCTTGCGCTGGAGCGCGAGCCGCGCCAGGTCCTCGCGGCCCTGCTGCAAGGCGGTGCGGGCCTGCCCGTCCAGCTTCTCCACGTTCTCGCGCAGCTTCTGGGCCTGTAGGTCGAGGCGGCGGCGCGAGGTCGTCACCTCGACGATGCCGCGCTTCACGTCCTGCAATAGTTGAAGCTGGCGCTGGTATGAATAGTCGAGCGCCGTGCCGGGGTCTTCCGCCCCTTCCAGCAGTTGGCTCATCTTGGAGCGAATCAGAGCCATCATACGCGATATTAAGCCCATGTAAGTCTTCCTTTCATCTTGCGATGTCCCGATGGGGTCAAGCGCCCCATCATACACGAACGGCACCCCGCCGACAAACCGTTTCTTTGTTACAGCCACCGCCCTATACGGGGAAGTGGCCGATGGGTTGCACAGCAGGTGCGTCGGATTCCCGCCTTGTTATTTGCCCTCCGAAGGGGAACCGCTTATTTTATCTCTGATAGTGGGAGTTGATAATGGTTCGCCGCCGGAGAGCAACGGAGTCACGAGGACGATGGCAAAGTACTATACAATCGAGGAGGCGAATGCCGCGCTGCCCCGGCTGGTTCCCCTCATCACGAGCTTGATGGCGACGCAGGAACGCATTCTCGCCATGCGCCCGCACGTTCAGGATGTCGTGGCGAAGAGCGAGGCGAACAGCGGCAGTGCGACCGCCAGCCGCCTCTATCTACAGTTTATTCACTTTGAAGCGGTCCTTGAAAAAATCCGCGAGATGGGCGTTGAAGTGAAGGACGTGAGCATCGGCCTGTGTGACTTCGTGGCGCTGCACCAGGGCCGGGACATCTATCTCTGCTGGCACGCGGGGGAGGCGGAAGTGCAGTGGTGGCACGAGCTTCACACGGGCTTCGCGGGACGCCGCCACGTAGACGAACTCCGCCAGACGCCGCATTAAACCTGCTACGCTTTGTCATAGGGTATGCCCCCAGCAGGCGGGCCAAGGTGCATGGGCCATCTTATGTGAAGCACGGCCTACCAAAGCCTACTTTGAAGGGCGATAGATGTCGGCCCTAATTGACATAAAGTTAGAGCGTTGAGATAAGTTGCGTCTGCCTCTCGCTTAACCTTTTCCTCGTTGTCTACCAGCAGAGTAGCCGCCTTGCCATCTTTGCCCGCCCCGCCTGCCTGTGGCAGACTGAGGGACTGCCGAAGCGGAAGACCCTGAAACACCCCTGGAAACTACCCTATGCTGTTCTACCCGGAAAGTGCTCCGGTGCCGGAAGAATTGCGAACAGAGGACTTTCTTCTGAGGCCGCTACGCGCCACCGACGTTGAACTGGATTACGAGGCCGTGATAGAAAGCCGGGCGCTGCTGCGCCGTTGGGCGGGCGGCTCCTGGCCGAGCGACGACTTCACGCTTGCCGACAATCTGAGCGACCTGGAGCTTCACGAGCGCGAGCACCTTGACCGCGAGGCGTTCACCTACACTGTTATGAACCCGACTGAAACGGAATGCCTGGGCTGTGTCTACATCACGCCGCTCGAACGACTGCTCCGTCAAGCGAATGCCAGCGAGGCCGAACTGTCGAGGGTTGGAGAGTACGAGGGCGTTGTGCGCTTCTGGGCGCGGGCCTCACGGCTGACCGATAATCTGGACCAACGCTTGCTCGACACGCTGGAGGCATGGTTCTCGCGGGAGTGGGCTTTCTCGCGCGTGGTCTACCGCACCAGCGAGAACGACCCACGCCAGCCGCAACTCCTGGCCGGAAAGGGCTACGGCCTTCTCTACACTCTCGATATTCCCGGTAGAACGGGGCGCTACCTTATCTATGGCTGAGATGATGAACGATACGATGAACGCAGATAGTAATGGGCAGGCTGAGGCATCCATGAACGAGCAGACCACCTGGTACAAAGACGCCATTTTCTACGAACTCCACCTGCGCGTCTTCAAGGACTCCAACGGCGACGGCATCGGAGACTTCCGGGGCGCGATGGAGCAACTGGAATATCTCCAATGGCTCGGCGTGGATTGTATCTGGCTCCTGCCCATGTACCCCTCGCCGCTCATAGACGACGGCTACGACATCGCCGAGTACTTCAGTGTTCACCCGGACCTGGGCACGCTTGAAGATTTCGAGACGTTCGTGAATGAGGCGCACCGTCGCGGCCTGCGCGTCATCACCGACCTCGTGATGAACCACACCTCGAACCAGCACCCCTGGTTCCTTGAGAGCCGCAAGGGGCCGGACAACCCCTACTCCAACTGGTACGTTTGGAGCGACACCGACCAGAAGTATCAGGGCGTCCGCATCATCTTCCTCGACCACCAACCCTCCAACTGGGCGTGGGACGAGGTGCGCGGCCAGTTCTTCTGGCACCGCTTTTACGCGGAGCAGCCCGACCTGAACTACGACAACCCCGCCGTGCGGGAGGCGATGGAGCAGGTGCTTCGCTTCTGGATGGACAGGGGGCTTGACGGCTTCCGCGCCGACGCGGTGCCTTACCTCATCGAGCGCGAGGGCACCTCCTGTGAGAACCTGCCCGAAACTCACGAGTATCTCAAGCGCGTGCGCCGCATCATGGACGCGGAGTATCCGGGACGCATCCTGCTCGCCGAGGCCAACATGTGGCCCGAAGATGTGCGACCCTACTTCGGCACGGAGGAAGAGCCGGAGTTTCACATGGGCTTTCACTTCCCCGTGATGCCCCGCGTTTACAAGGCGCTCAAGGCGCACGATGCGAGTTCGCTCATCTCCATCATGGAGCGGACGCCCGACATCCCCGAATGGGGACAGTGGTGTACCTTCCTGCGGAACCACGACGAACTGACGCTGGAGATGGTGACGGAGGAGGACCGCCAGTGGATGTGGGAGCAGTACGCGCCGGAGCCGCGCATGCGGCTCAACATGGGCATCCGCCGCCGCCTCGCCCCCCTGCTGGACAATGACCGCCGCCGCCTGGAGCTTGCCAACTCGATTCTCTTCACGCTGCCCGGCTCGCCCATCATCTACTACGGCGACGAGATTGGCATGGGGGACCGCATCGAGCTTCCCGACCGTCACGGCGTGCGAACGCCGATGCAGTGGGACAGCAGCCCCTCGGCGGGCTTCTCCGATGGCGATCCGGCCCTCTTCTACAACCCGCTCGTCAACTCGCCGGAGTTCAACCCGCAGGTGGTGAACGTGGAGGCGCAGCGCGACGACCCCAACTCGCTCCTGAACCAGTTGCGCCACATGATTCGGGTTCGCAAGCAGTACGCCTCGCTGGGCCGGGGCAGCCATCGCTTCCTGAAGGTCGAGAACCAGGCCATCCTCGCCATCCTGCGCCAGCACGGCGACGAGACTATCCTCGCCATCCACAACCTCTCCGACCAGCCGGAAGAGACGGAGCTAGCGCTAGGCGAGCACGCGGGCCGCCAGCCGGAAGATATACTCGGTGACGAGTCCTTCGCGGCTATCTCTGCCGACCCGTACCGCCTCACGCTACAACCCTATGCCTACCACTGGCTGAAGCTGTGAGGGCCTGGGGTTTGAACCCCAGGCTGATAGCTCAAGTACGCTAAGGCGCACTTCAACGGCCTTCTGCCCGATTATTCTATCAAGGCTCATAAGCCGACTATTACAGCTTCCAAATCCTTTTGTAGATGGCCTAATCAAGACAGCTTGCCATCTCTTCTGCGGGCCGCATCGCCCTCTACATCGTAAGTGTACGAGTACAAAAGGTTGGCTACAGGTTCACCCTGTCACGAAGGGTAGTCGAAGGGTGCTTGCGCTCTACGATAGGGGTGTTGCTGGGTGGATCCTTCGCTTCGCTCAGGATGACATGGGTGTAGTTAGATGTTACGCGACCTACCGCTGAGTATTATCCTGTGTGCTAACCTTGTGAAGCCGTACACGTAAGCCGTTATCTCACATCTCACATCTCACATCTCACATCTCATATCCCACATCTCGTTTCCCTGCGAGGCTTAACATGCGCTTTCCCCGCCGCTCCGGTATTCTGCTCCATCCCACCTCCCTGCCCGGTCGTTACGGCACTGGCGACCTGGGAACCGGGGCCTACCACTTCGTAGACTGGCTCCACGATGCGGGGCAGCGGCTCTGGCAGATTCTGCCACTCGGCCCGACAGGCTACGGCGATTCGCCGTATCAAAGCTTTTCCGCCTTCGCGGGGAACCCCTTGCTCATCAGCCCTGACCGTCTGGAAGAGCAGGGGCTACTCGCTCCAGCGGACCTCTCCAACGTTCCCGCCTTCTCGAATGACCGCGTGGACTTCGGCGCTGTCATTCCCTGGAAGCGCGACCTGCTCCGCACCGCCTTCGAGAACTTCAGGGGGGGCAACCAGGAATCCCTCGAACGCTGGGCTGCCAACAATAATGCCTGGCTGGAGGACTACGCTCTCTTCATCGCCATCAAAGAGCACCTGGGCAGCGGCCCCTGGTGGGAGTGGCCGGAGGAGCTGCGCCGCCGCGATGAGAATGCCCTGGACCGATACCGCGAGGAACTGGCTGACGACATCGCTTTCCAGAAGTTCCTCCAGTTCCAGTTCTTCCAGCAGTGGATTACCCTCCGCGCTTACGCCCGCAGCAAGGATGTGGCAATTATCGGGGACATTCCCATCTTCATCGCCCACGACAGCGCCGACGCCTGGTCTCACCGCGACCTCTTCTACATCAACCCGGATGGCTCACTTGAGATTCAGGCGGGCGTGCCGCCGGACTATTTCTCGGAGACGGGACAACTCTGGGGCAACCCTCTCTATCGCTGGGACCGGATGAAGGAGCAGGGCTACGAGTGGTGGATTGACCGCTTTCGTGCGACCTTCAACCTCGTTGACGTGGTGCGGTTGGACCATTTCCGAGGCTTCGAGGCGTACTGGGCTGTGCCCGGCGATGCTCCCACCGCGCAGACGGGCGAGTGGCGGCCCGGCCCCGGCTCCGACCTCTTCCGGGTTATGAAGGAAGCGTTAGGTCCGTTACCAATCATCGCGGAGAACCTGGGCGTCATCACTCCCGAAGTCGAGGCGATTCGGGAGGAGTTCGAGTATCCTGGGATGCGGATTCTTCAGTTCGCCTTCACAGCCGACATGTCCAGCGATTTCCTGCCGCACAACTACGTTCAGAACACCTGCGCCTACACGGGTACTCACGATAACGACACCACGCGCGGCTGGTTCGAGAGCCTGGACGGCGCGACCCGCCAGCGCGTCCTCGACTATCTGGATGCCGACGAGCAGGGAGCCGTCCGCGCCATGATTCGCGCTGTTGTCGCCTCCGTCGCGGATACTGCTGTCGTGCCTATGCAGGATGTACTCGACCAGGGCCCCGAGGCGCGCATGAACCTCCCTGGCCGCGTGGGCGGTTACTGGCAATGGCGCGCCACCGCCAACCAGTTCACGGACGAGGACCAGCAGTGGCTGGCAAAAATTGCCCGCCTCTACGAGCGGGTTTAAAGTGCATGGCACAGCTTGCGAGGTGGAATTAGCTAAAGCTGGGACGATACCGTGCCTTGTAGGTCCGCATCGTTGTCTACAGAACTATCACGCGAGGGGAGGTCAATCATGATAAAGGGGTTCAGGGAGTTCATCCTGCGGGGTAACGTGGTGGATCTGGCCGTGGCCGTCGTGATTGGTGTGGCCTTCGGCGCAGTGGTCACGTCCTTTGTTGAGGACGTAGTCACTCCTCTGCTTGGTGCTCTTGGGGGACAGCCGGACTTCTCCACCATCCTGCTTGGCCCCATACGCATCGGAGCCTTCATTAATGCCCTGCTATCGTTCCTCATCATCACGGCGGTCGTCTATTTCTTCGTGGTGGCACCTATGAACCGCCTCATGGAACGGCGCAAGCCCTCGACACCTGCACCCGCGCCGACCCGCACCTGCCCCGAATGCCTCAGCGACATTCCGATTGCGGCCAGTCGGTGCGCCTTCTGCACCGCCGAAGTCGGTCCTGTATCCTCCGCCCCTGGTTCGGCAAGCTAGACGAGATGAGCCAATGACTGTAACAGGATGAACCCTCTCTCTCCCATCCTTCCCGTCACCGCCAGGCGCGACGCGGCGGGCCACCTGCACGCTGGCGGCTGCGACCTCGTCGCGTTGGCCGAAACGCACGGCACGCCGCTTTACCTCTACGACCAGGCGACGCTGGACCACGCCGTCTCTGACTATCGTGGTGCTCTGGCCGAGCACTGGCCCGGCGACGCTGAGATCGCCTACGCGGTCAAAGCGTGGTTCAACCTCGCCGCCGCGCAGTGGGCTGCTTCCTCCGGGCTGGGCCTGGATGTGGTTTCGCTGGGCGAGTGGGAGATTGCGCGCCGCGCAGGGTTCCCGCCGGAGCGCGTTCACCTGCACGGCAACAACAAGCCGCGCTCTCTGCTCCATGCCGCCATCGTTGGAGGTGTAGGCTCCGTCGTCGTGGACCACGAGGTCGAACTGGCGATGATAGAGGAGGTCGCGGCGGCTGCCGGACGCCGCCAACCCCTCTGGCTCCGCCTCAACCCCGCTGTCGCCGCCGACACGCACCACCACATCGAGACGGGCAGCGCCCGCAGCAAGTTTGGACTCTCTCTTAGCGACGGCACGGTCATGCGGGTTGCCCGCGCGGCCCTTGCCTCGCCACACGTCGAACTGGTTGGACTGCACGCACACATCGGCAGCCAGATTGCCGACACCGCGCCGCTCGTCGCCGCCGTTCGCACCCTGCTCGGCTTCGCCGCCGAGTTGCACGGCGCGACGGGCTGGGCACCACGCGACCTCTCGCCCGGCGGCGGTTGGGCCGTCCCTTACACGCCCGGCGACCCCCACCTTACGCCTGCTGAAGCCATCGCCGCCATCAGCCGCGCCCTGCTCGATGGCTGTCAGCAGCACGGCCTTCCCCTGCCTCGTCTCGTCCTGGAGCCGGGGCGCGAACTGGTCGCCCGCGCGGGTGTCGCCCTCTACCGCGTCGGCGCGCTCAAACAGGCCGCCGATGTTCACTACGCTTTCATAGATGGCGGCCTTGCCGACAACCCACGCCCGGCGCTCTACGACGCCCGCTATACCGCGCTCCTCGCCAACCGTGATGCCCCGCAAGACGCCACCTACACACTCGCAGGCCCTTTCTGCGAGAGTGGCGACATCCTCATTCACGAGGCCCGGCTTCCCGCGCTCCAGCCCGGCGACCTGCTGGCCGTCCCCGTTAGCGGAGCCTACCAACTCAGCATGGCGAGCAACTACAACGCGGCCCCGCGCCCTGCCGTCCTCTGGCTCCATGAAGGGCAAACCGCGCTCATCCAGCGCCGCGAGACCTTTGATGATCTTCTTTCGCGCGACCTTCCGGTGTTCGATGACCTACGACCGACGACCGACGACCGCTAACGGCAAGCGAATGCGGAGTGCGGAATGAACGGCAACGGATGAACGGCATAACGCAAAGGCGCAAGGACGCAAGGACGCAAAGAAGATCAATCTGTACGCCGTTATCCCGCATCTCGTATCTCACCTCCCGCATCTCACATCTCACCTCCCGTATCCCGCCTCTCGTCTTGCCGAAAGAGTCAACCTCGGTTAAGGTCTACCATCCATCAGACACGATATTTTCGGAGGAATCCCCAATGGAGTGGAAGACATTCACGCACCCAACAGAGGGCGAGCGCATCACCTACCAGGACGGCACACTTCAGGTGCCGGATCGCCCCATCATTCCGTACATCCTCGGCGACGGCATCGGCGTTGACGTGACGCCCGTGACGCTGCGGGTTCTGGACGCCGCCGTCGAGAAGGCATACGGGGGCCAGAAGAAAATCGTGTGGGTGGAGGTCTTCTCCGGCGACCGTGCCCTTGACCTGCACGGCGAATACCTGCCCCAGGAGACACTCGACGCCTTCACTTACTACGCAGTCGGCATCAAGGGGCCACTGAGCACGCCCGTCGGCGGGGGCATTCGCTCGCTCAACGTCGCCATTCGCCAGCGCCTCGACCTCTACGCCAACGTCCGCCCCGTTCACTACATCCCCGGCCTGCCCAGCCCCGTTAAAGAGCCGGAGAAGATGGACATGATTCTCTTCCGCGAGGCGACGGAGGACGTGTACGCGGGCGTCGAGTGGCGCGCGGGCACGCCGGAAGCGCGCAAGGTGATAGACTTCCTCGTGCAGGAGATGGGCATGACGGCGGTGGAGGCGCAGGACTATGACAGCGTCGGCGTCGGCATCAAGCCCATCTCCGAGCGCAAGACCAAGCGCCTCGTCCGCAAGGCCATCGAGTACGCCGTGAGGCGCGGCAAGAAGAGCGTCACCCTCATCCACAAGGGCAACATCATGAAGTTCACCGAGGGGGCCTTCAAGGATTGGGGCTACGAGTTGGCGCGAGAGGAGTTCGGCGACAGCACGGTCAGCGAGGACGACCTGTGGGAGAAGCACAATGGCAGGGCACCGCAGGGGACTGTTGTCATCAATGACCGCATCGCCGACAACATGCTCCAGCAGCTTCTCACGCGCACGGGCGACTACAGCGTCCTTGCCCTGCCCAACCTCAATGGCGACTACCTCTCCGACGCCGCCGCCGCGCAGGTGGGTGGCCTGGGCATCGCGCACGGGGCCAACATGGGTGACGCCGTTGCGGTCTTTGAGGCTGTTCACGGCACCGCGCCCAAGTACGCGGGGCAGGACAAGGTGAACCCC
>DASVVH010000571.1:0-7864 GCA_036386615.1 Ardenticatenaceae bacterium | reverse complement strand
GCTTTAAGATGCCGAGCATCTGGCTTGACCGGAAAATCAAGGCGCGCCAGAAGGATATCCAGAAGGGCCTCCCCGACGCGTTGGACCTGATGACCGTCAGCGTGGAGGCGGGGCTGGCGTTTGACTCGGCGATGCAGAAGGTGAGCGACAAGTGGACGAACCACCTCTCCAAGGAGTTCGAGCGGTGCAACCACGAGATGCGGGTGGGCCGCACGCGCCGCGAGGTGCTGCGGGACATGGCCGAGCGCGTGGGTGTGGATGACCTGACGGCGTTCGTGGCGGCAGTGTTGCAGGCTGACCAGTTGGGTGTGAGCATTGCTAAGGTGCTTCGCATTCAGAGCGAGCAGATGCGGATGCGGAGGCGGCAGCGCGCCGAAGAGAGCGCTCAGAAAGCGCCCATCAAGATGCTCTTCCCGATGGTCTTCCTCATCTTTCCGGCGCTGTTTATCGTGCTGCTTGGCCCTGCCGCGTTGCAGTTGATGGAGACTTTCGGGGCAGGCGGATTGTAAGCATTCAGGATGTGCCAACTGGGGTTGGCGACTCACTCCTCCTTTGTTGAACGGGCGCGGGCTACAGGCCGCGCCCGTTTGGCTGTCGCTCCGGCAACCAGGGCTGTGTCAAAGTCGTGCAACTTGTAATATAAATTAACGGTTATGTATAAAATACTTATCCTTGTACTGGCCTTTTTTGCCCGCCAATACTGGCCGTTACTGGCCGATACTGGCCTCCGTCCCGTCTGGCCTGCTCCTTGCCCTTGTTCTCCCTCCTCCTCCCCGACTTTGACACAGCCCTACTCCGGCGATGCGTTTGCTTCCGAAGAGGAGGAGACGATGTTATACTTCTCTGCCTTTGTCGTGACCTTCTCCTTCCTCGTCCAGTGTCCTCTTCCAGTGTAGCAAGCGCCACCACGCCATGAGCCTTTCGCCTATTCATCATCTTCTTCTCGCGTGCCTCTGCCGCGACGGGGCGGGCGTGGAAGCGGCCCGGCTACAGGAATGCTCCGGCGATGAGTGGGAGGCGCTGTTACGGCTCGCCGCCCAGCAGCGTGTCAGCCCCCTGCTGTACGAGCGGCTGGTTGTGCATGGAGGAGGTGGCGCTCTGCCCGACGAGGTTGGGCAGACGCTGCGCTCACTCTACCAGCGCAACTCGGTTCGTAATCTCGCGGTTTTCCATGAGTTAGGCCAGATGGCGCGCCTTTTTGAGGAGCGTGGCATCCCGCTTCTTTTGCTGAAGGGTGCTCACCTGGCGCTGGCGGTTTACGATAGCCCGGCGGCGCGGGTGATGGGCGATGTGGATTGCCTGGTGCCGCTGGACAGGATAGGTGAGATAGCGCCGATGATGGAGGCGTTGGGTTACGAGCCGAGGCGCGAGTTCCAGCCGGAGACGGACCTGGAGGTGGGGCACCACATGCCCCGCTTCACGAATCCGGCTACGAAGGTGATGGTCGAGGTGCATTGGGTAATTACTCCATCGCACCGACGGCACTACGTTGACGTGAAGGAGTTGTGGGAGCGAGCGGTCAGGCTCAGGCTGCCCGGCGGGGCGGAGGTTCAGGGGCTTGCCGCAGAGGACTTGCTGCTCCACCTGTGTATGCACGCGACCCTCCAGCACCAGTTGATGACGGGTGTGCGCCCGTTGTGTGACATCACGCAGGTCATCGCGTGGGCGGGCGAGGGGCTGCGGTGGAATCTGGTTGCCGAGCGCGCGGAGCGCTGGGGCTGGGAGCGCGGTGTCTACCTCGCGCTGTATCTGGCGAGAGAGCTTCTGGGGGCGGCGGTGCCGGAGGAGGTGCTGCGCCATCTCCAGCCGCCGGGCGTGAATGAGGGTTTTTTGTTGGCCGCGAAGGAACTCCTATTCACGGAGGGAGAGCGGCTCTCGGCGCTCTCGTCGAATCTGGCGAGTGTGCGGCACGGAGAGAGTGCGCGAGGGCGGGCGGCGGTTTTCTTGCAGAGGCTGTTCCTGCCGCGAACGGCGCTCGCGAGCCTCTATGGAGTTTCCCCGCGGTCGCCCCGGCTGTATCTCTATTATCTGGTTCGTTTGAAGGATTTGCTTCTCCGGTACAGCCCGGCGACTGTGCTTTCGATGCGGGGGGACGCGGAGACGATGCGGCTGACGGAGCGCGTTTACCGAGTGACGCGGTGGCTCTCCGATGGGAGGGATGAGAGATGAGGGATGAAGGATGAAGGATGAAGGATGAAGGATGAAGGATGAAGTAGGGCAATCGAAGGCGGAATGTGGAACGCGGAATGCGGAATAAACGGCAGATGGCGGACGGAATTTGTTCGAGGTGGCGAGGCGGCTTACCCGCGACGTTCTCTGGAGTTATGACCCGGAGCAACGGAGCGGGCGGGACGCCCGCGCTCCCGGCTTGCTCAAAGTGCGCTACTTTATGAGTACGAGAGGTTAGCCTAGGGCTTGATGCAGGGGAGGGGGAAGCGTGCAAGCGCTCTCTGATACGGTTGTTGCTGGGTGGATTCCTCACATCCGTTCGGAATGACAGGGCTGTAGCAAGGCGTCAGGCGTTGCATCTCTGAGTAGTCTCTGTGCTGGCCTCGTCGAGTAGGACAGGTGAGATTTTGTAGTTTTAGGGTCTGCTGGTAGATTGTCGCCGTAGTTCTTAACCTCTGACTTTACTTATTAACAAACGGCGCTGCAACTCCGGGTTAGACGAATTGACTCAGGGGTTGGGGTTGAGCCAAGAGTGACGAGCTGCCAGGAGATTCCTTTCCCGGCAGCTTTTTCTTGCTGTCAGGTGGCGCGTGATTGGTCTGCTTTTCGGCAGGCCGCCAAGCTGTCGAGGGCCAGTGCTCTATGTACTGGTCTCGTGAGGCGTACCCACTGCAAGGAGGAGCCGCAAAATTGCTCCGCAAATTGGGTGGATTCAAACGCTTTTCAAACGCTTTTTAAACGCTGCCCCTGGTATTATGGCAGCCATCAAAGGGCGAGGAGTCTATCTCCTCGCTGTAGGTGGTTGGATGATTTCCTGGCTTTCCTGTGAAAGCCAGTGTGACGTTGAGTCCGGGGAAGGGACGGCCCGACTTCCCGGCGAGCAGGATGACGCTGGCCTCGCAGCCGCCAGCACCCGTATCGGCCCTACTAGAAGACGCGATGGTGATATGAACAACCGCTGGTACCGCCTCCTTACCCTCATTGTGTGCGTGTCGTTACTGCTCCAGTCCACGCAGTCGGTCGTGTGGGGTGCCGCGCTCGCGCGGCGGCTCGATGTTTTCCCCATGTCGGCCTGGACGCCTGTGGAAGAGAGCAGAGTGGACGCTGAAGCAAGCGCGGAGGCCGCTCAAGCGGCCACGCCGACCCCGATACCCTCTCCGACGCCAGTGGCGGGCGAGGCGGGTGACGTGGCGGCACCGAGCGAGGGGACGAACATTGCCACAGTTGAGCTTCAGATTGAGCCGAGCCGCGCTACCATTCGCGGGTCTGAAGGTGTCAACTCGGTTTCGGAGGGGTCACAGAGCGTCAGCGCTTTTCTGACGCTCCAGCAATATCGCGGTACGCTGCTGGACTCGCCGTGCGCGGTGGGTAGCCGCTACCGGGTGACGGCGACGTGGCAGAACAAGAGCACGTCGCCGCGTCTGGTGAGTGTCTTCGCGCGCGTGACGGGTCTGTCGAATAACAACCAGCTTATCTCGGCTGACCGCCCCGGACTGAACAACAGCTACGGCGTGGGCGCTGAACAGGATATGGACCTCGGGACGGACCTGCTGCTGACGCCGGGCGAGAGTTTCAGCGCGGACTTTGATGTTCAACTGGCGTCGTGCGCGGCCTTCAGCTTTTTCGTGACGATGCTGGGCACGCCGAGCGAGCGGGTGCCCACCGCGCAGGATGACAGTTACGAGGCGGAGCAGGAGCAGACGCTGGTGGTGGGCGCGGCGGGCGTGCTGGCTAACGACAGCGACCCGGACAACGACGCGCTCACGGCGGTGCTGGCGCAGGGAACCACACACGGCGACCTGGATTTGAACGCGGACGGGTCGTTCAGTTATACGCCTGACGTAGGCTTTATCGGCCCCGATGGTTTCACTTACCGAGCGAGTGATGGACAGTTCGAGTCGAACCTGGCGATGGTGACGATTGTGGTCACGCCGGGAGAGACGCAGCCCTCGACGCAGGGCGTGATTTCAGGCGAAGTCTACGATGATGCTACGGGTCGGCCCCTGGAGGGCGCGACCATTCAGGTTGTTCCGGCGGGGCAAGCGGCAGCGACGGTGGAGACGACTAGCGACGCGCTGGGCCGCTTCTATCTGGTGAGCGGGGCCGGGGCGCTGCGCCTGCGCGTGACGAAGAGTGGCTTTACGACTGCCGAGCGCACGGTGACGGTGGTGGGCGGGCGGCGCGTCAGCCCGTTCGATGCGCGCCTGACGCCGCTGAACACGGGTGTGTCGGTGTCGGCGCTGGCGGGCGGGACGGTGACGAGCGCGGGGGGCGACGCGACGTTGACGGTGCCCGCGTTCGCGCTGGGCAGCACGGCTACGCTGCGGGTGACGCGGTTGAGCGCACAGGGGTTGGCGGGGCTGCTGCCTTTGGGCTGGTCGCCCGTAGCGGTGGTGGATGTGACGCCGGGCAACCTTCCCTTTACGGGTGCGGCGACTCTGGCCGCCAGCGCGCCCGCGAACCTGCCAGCCGACGCGGCGCTGACGGTGGCGCGGTGGGACGCTGCCGAGGGGCGATGGGTGGCACAGGGGAACGCCACGCGCTCCGGCGATGGCGCACGGTTGTTGTTCGACCTGACGCAGACGGGGCAGTACGCTTTCCTGCTTGGCGACGCCGCGCCGAACAACCCGCCCGCGCCCGCGATTGGGAGCGCGCTGGGCGGCGCGGGGGCCGTTGGGCTGCCCGCGAGTGTTCAGGCGGAGATTCTGCCCTCGCCGAAGATTCTCTTCGCCGACAGCAGTGACCGCTCGCTGGTCAGCGCGGAGATTGGTGGCTCCGGCGCGATGCAGAGCGGCACGCCGATTCAGATGGCTCTGACGGAGCAGTACGATTTCGTTCAGGGAGAGGACCTGCAACCTGACGGCATGACGCAGGACTTCGTTCTTTACGCTTTCCCCGCCGACGCGAACCACCTGCGGGCCGAGTTCATAGCTGGCCCATCAAGGGCTTTCGACCCTGTTCTGCTGCGGGTGGGCAGCCTGGAAGTGGCGGCGCACGCGCCCGTCGTGATTGGACAACCGCAGGGCACGGTCCTGACGACGGAGGGCGGCAGCGTGACGGCGGAAAACGGGGCGGCGGTCATCGTGCCGCCGGACGCGTTGAGCCGCGAGACTTCGGTGCTGCTCGCGCCGCTAACGGTATCGGGGCTGCAACTCGCTATCACCGACAGTTACGACTTTCTGGGCGGTGTCTGGCTGGACCTTTCGGGCGCGGAACTGAGCCGCTCCGCCGTGCTTTCCATCCCCGCGCCTGCCGGGCTGGCGCAGACGGATCAGGTGATGGTGGTGCAACTGGTGGAGGTGAACGGGGCGACCCGTCCGATGCTGGTGGCGGCGGGCCGACTGGCGGGCGACAACCTGATGACGACTGTCAGCCCCATCAATGATGACCGGCTCGTGCTGCCGGGCATTCGGGGCGGGGGGCGCTACCTCTTCCTGCGGGCAAAGAGCGCGCAGGGCTACATCAGGGGTGGGGTGACTGACGCGGACAGCGAGCCGATGAGCCAGATGCTTGTTTCGGCTAACACCTCACCACTCGTCTTTGTGACGGGGGCGACCGGGCGCTACGCGCTGGTCGCGCCCGTCGGCGCGGTTCAGGTGACGGCGCTGAACCCGGCGACGGAGGACGCGCTGCACCGCCAGGGGAGCATCGCCGCGCGCGACTCACTCTTGACTCTGAATTTCGGGCTGGCGGCGACCGCGCCCTACGTGCTGGCGACGGCCCCATCCAATGGCGCGACGAACGTGCCGCTGGCGACCTCGATGAGTGTAACTTTCTCGCGGCCCATGGACCCGGCGAGCATCGTGGCGAGTTCGTTGACGGTGACGGGGCCGAGAGGCCCAGTTACGGGAACGCTGGCGCTCGCGCCGGGCGACCGCGTGTTGAACTTCCACCCGGAGCGGTACCTGCGGTCACGCGGCGTCTACACGATGACGGTCTCGGCGGACGTGAAGGATTTGAATGGGAGGGCGCTGGGGACACCGTTCGTGGTGTCGTTCACGACGACTAACGAGCAGCCGCCCGCGACGCCGCCCGCCGGACAGATTTCGGCGACGATTCCTAACGCGCAGGGCATCTCCATCGTTTCGGGCACTCAGGGCACTGTTGAGCCGACGTGGCTCGTGTCGGTCCTTAACCCGCGAAACCAGGAGCAGACCGCTGTCACGCCGAACAGCAATGGTTCGTTCAGCGTCAACGTGCCCGCACGGCTGAGTGACAAGCTGGTGCTCATTCTGCGCGAGGGCGAGAACCGAGAGACGCGCGTGCCGCTGCCGCCGTTCCGCAACGCGGACGGCAGCACCGTCGTGAACGCGGACGGCGGCACGGTCGAGGGGGCGGGCGGCGTCTTCGTGCAGATTGACCAGGGGTCGCTGCCGGACGGGACGGTGGTGAAGGTCGAGCCTGCCACGATGGCCGATTTCGGGACGATGCCCCGGCCCGAAGATTTCCCCTTCATTGGGGGCGTCAAGCTGAACCTGGGCGGGGCCGAGCCGTCATCGTACCTTGACGTGGGCGTGCCCGCGCCCGCCGACGCGAAGCCTGACGATCAGGTGCTGGTGGCGATGATTGCCGAGGTGGGCAACTACAAGGGCTGGACCATCGTGGACCGGGCAAGCCTTGAAGATGGGAAGTACGTCACGGCGTCGCCGCCCTTCCCCGGCGTGACGCACGAGGCGACGCTCGCTTTCTTCCGACCCACAGACATTATCTGGCCGGGGCCGAATGGCGTGCTGGATACGACGCGACGGGGCGATGACGAGCAGGACGAGCGGCCCATTTCCTCCGGCACGGCACCCGTCATTACGGCAGGGCCGAACGGCACGTTGGAGACGGATGACCTTCAGGGCGACGATGAGCGCCGCCCTGAGTGTGTCAGCTATGTCTCGTTGACTGCGGTGTTCGGCTACGACGTTATCATTGCTACTTCGGCGGGGCTGCCTTTCCTCTACCCCGTGTCGGGTATCGGGCGCTCGACGATGGCGGCGTACTGCAACGAGCCGATGAACCTTGAGGTCATCAACCCTGACACGAACGCGGTAGTGGACAGCTTCACGCAGAAGGCTCCTGCGTCGCGCAATATCGTGCTGGAGTCGCGGCACGTTCTGACTGACGACGAACTGTCGCCCGTGGTGGTCTCGGCCATCCTGCCGACGAAGGCGTTCGCGGAGAACCAGCAGGTGACGCTGCGCTTCTCGGAGCAGATGGACAAAAATAACGCGCTGGAGAGTTTCGGCGTGCAGGATAGTTCGGGGAACAAGGTTCCGGGGCAGGTGGAGATTCTGTTCGAGAACCGGGTGCTCCAGTTCCGCCCGAACGTGGCGTTCCGGCTGGACGAGGAGTACACCGTCATGCTGGACGAGGTGACGGACCTGGCGGGGCACGAGGTGGAAATCGCTACGCCGATTCGCTTCACGCGGGCCGCGCCGCGCCCGATGGGTAGCATAGACACCAACCAGACGAGTGTGTGGTTCCGCGATGACCTGGCGCGATGCGCCAGCAGAGAGAGCTTCTGCTACGTCGCACCGCTGGATACGAAGTTCGTATCGGACACGCTGTTCCTGGCGAACGGCCTGCGCTGGGGCTACGAGATCTATTATCAGGAGCAGGACCCGGCGGAGATTGCTATCATTGATTCGAGCAACCCGGCGGAGCCGCGCATCATCGGCAAGCTGACTTCGGGCACGGACCCGCACGC
>DASVVH010000570.1:0-5770 GCA_036386615.1 Ardenticatenaceae bacterium | reverse complement strand
CCAGGGGGTTGCCCTGGGCCTGACGGACGATCGTGTCCGGGGCCTGCTGCACGGCACCGACCGCGGTCGAGGCCGCCTGCTGCACCGAGTCGGCCGCGCTGGACGCGGCACCCTGCACGGAGCCGGCGGCACTGGACGCCGCTCCCTGCACGGAGCTGGCGGCACTGGACGCCGCCCCCTGCACCGAGCCAGCGGCGTTGGACGCCGCCCCTTGCACGGAGCCGGACGCGTTGGAGGCCGTGCCGTGCGCCCGGGAGGTGGTGTCGGACGTGGAGCCCATCACCTTCTCCTTGAGGTTGGACATGCGTCCCTTCGCGGCGGTCACCCGCCGGTCCACGACGCGTGCTGGGTTGACCTTCTCGTTGAGGGCGTCGACGTCGTAGCTGAGCTCGCGTCGGGTGTCCTCGATCTGTCGCCGGATGACGTCCGGGTCACTGCTGGTCATGGTTGCGACTCCTCGCGGTCAGTTGGGCTTCAGGGCGCCGGGAACCTGGGACAGGGTCTCCACGGTGCGCTCGGGCTTGGGGTGGACCTGGTCGAACTTCTTCTTGCCCATCATGAAGGCGACAGCGCCGACGATGCCCCAGAGGATCGCCACGATGAGCGCCGACCAGCTGTGGCCCACCAGGTGCGAGAGCGCCCACCAGAGCGCGATGGACAGGAACATGAGCACCATGTAGCCGGCGAAGCCGGCGGCGCCGAACATGCCCGCGCCCTGGCCGGCCTTCTTGGCCTCGACCTTCAGCTCCACCTTGGCCAGCTCGAGCTCCTGGCGCATCAGGGTGGACAGGTCCTTCGTGACCTCACCGATGAGGGCCCCGACCGAGACGCCCTCGACGTCGGGACGCCCGGCCTCGGTGGTCGGGGTCCCCAGGTCGCCGCTGTAGTCGGCCGCGTAGTTCTGCACGGTCGGGATCTCAGCCGTGCTGGCCCCGTGCGGGTCGCCGTAGCCCGGCTGCGCCCCCGCGGCGGAGGAGCCGGTGTAGGGGGAACTCATCGGTCAGCCCACCCCGCCGGAACGCCGGGCCGGGTCGTCGAAGCCGCCGGCGGTGGTGGGCGGTGTGATCCCGCCGGTCGACGCGGTCGTGCCGCCGGTGGGCGCTGCCGTGCCGTACGGGGGCGGCGGGAGCGGGGCGCCACCGGTGGTCGTGCCGGCAGCCCCGTACGACGTCGTCGCCGTGCCGCTGTAGTCGGTGTAGGTCGGCGTCGGGTCGACGTAGTTGTAGCCCGTGCCCGCCCCGCTCGTCGTTCCGCCGCCGGAGGAGCCGGTGGTGCTGTGCGCGGCCTTGACGCCACTGGTGAGGCGGCCGGCGAGGACACCGGCGGCCGCCGCACCGAGCAGGAAGACGCCGGGCTTGCGGCGGGCGAAGTTGCGGACCTCGTCCAGCAGCTCGGCGGGCTCGCGGTTCTGCAGCGTGTCCGCGAACTGCTCGATGTAGCTGGACACCTGCTGCAGCACGTCGGCGGCCGGGCCGGGCGCACCCTGGCCGCTGCCGTCGGCCATGCCGCGCAGCTGCTGATTTCCAGCGGCGCGATATTCGTCGCCATCACGTAGAGAATCATCGCCGCCAGCGTTGCCACCACCAGGAAAATCTCGTGGAGCATCAGGTCGGGAATGATGTCAATGCGCTCCTTCGCCCAGCGTCGGCGCTCCTCGTCCATCTCCCCCTCTTCAACGGCGGCGGGCAGCGAGATAGAGTGCTCGCGGCTCACCTTGTAGTAGTGAATCGAGATGACCAGAATCGCCAGCAGTGGCACGAACAGAACGTGAAGCAGGTAGAAGCGCAGCAGGCCGTTCGCCCCAATCGCGGGCGCGCCCGCCAGCAGCAACTGCACCTCGCGCCCGATGAGCGGGGCCTTGTCCGCCATCGAGGCACCAATCGTCACCGCCCAGTAGGCCAACTGGTCCCAGGGCAGCAGGTAGCCGGAGAAACTCAGCAGCAGCGTCAACAAGAACAGCACCACGCCCGTCAGCCAGGTAAACTGTCTCGGATGTTTATACGATCCCGTAAAATAGACCCGCATCATGTGCAGCGTCACGGAAATCACCATCAACTCCGCGCCCAGGCGGTGCAGGTCGCGCATGAACTTCCCGAAAGGCACGTTGCTGAAAATGTTAAGCATGTCGTAGTACGCCTCGGCGGGCGTCGGCGCGTACCACACCATCAAAATCAGCCCCGTTATCGTCTCCACGAAGAAGAAGAAGGTGCTCCACCAGCCCAGTCGGAAGGTGTGAGTAAACCACGTCGAGGCGCGCTGGTAGTAGCGCGGGCGCAGGTGCATCAGGAACGACTTGGTGTGCAGCTTGTAGCGCGGGTTCGGCTTCTCCGTCGGCGGGTCGCCCCGGAAAACGGCGCGTAGCTCCTCAACGCTCAAACCACCCGACACGGCGCGGGTGGTCTCGTCTACCTTATCACGAGCCTTCTCTTCCCAATCGAGGTTCAGCAACTCATCGAGCTTGCGCTGCGCCTCTCTAGGCAGGTCGCGCAGGTCACCTAGTCCTAGCATCGCTTACTCTCCTACTCTATACTGAAGGGTAGAACGTTCGTCACGGGGACCGGGGTCTCCCTGATTAACCTTCAAAGCCTGCCGCGTGGCTGCCGGAGCGAATCAAATCGCCGGTATCCACCACCACCACCTGCCCTGGCTCCACCGGAACGGGCACGTAAGGGCTTGGGCCACCCGCAGCCGTTGTCACCTCGCGCGTGCTGGCAACAGGATTTCCACTCGCGTCCTGCACGATGACGTTGAAAGCGTCCAGCGAGCGCGGCGCGGGGCCTTGAATGTACTTCCCGCCGCGCTGGAACTGCGAGCCGTGACACGGGCAGATAAAGCGGTTCTGCGAGTCCTGCCACGCATACAGGCAGCCCAGATGCGTGCAGACGCGATAGATGGCGAGAACGCCATCCTCCGTGTTCACCAGCCAGAACTTGCCCTCGTTGTAGGCCAGCGGAGCCGCGTCGGTGGCGGGCAGATTGTCCGTCGGCCCGACGGTAAAGACACCGCCGAACTCGCCCGCTCGGAAGCGCGGCAGCGAGAACAGAACCCCGATACCGCCCAACTCCGCCAGAAACACTCCCAGCGAACCCATCCAGACGTAACTGAGTAGCTCGCGCCGCGTCAGAGGCGTACCCTTGACCTCGGCTTCCGCAGCCGGAGCATCGTGGCCCACTGTGGTCGGCGCAACATAGGCGTCAGCCATCGCTTCTCCTCCAGTTCAGGAAACGGCTCCTTCCACCAACCCCGTCTGTGAAATCCAGCACAAACAGATTATAGCGGATCCCTCGGCCAATTACAAGAGTTACAGAAACTTTGTCTGGGGTCCAAGGGAGCATTTGTGAAAGGAGATACAGATAGGAGCATAGTATCATAGCTTTAATCAACGCACAATGGCAGTGCGGGAGTGCATGCCCAAAATGTGACAAACGTCAGTTGTGCCCCCACGCCTCTACAACCTCGCGCCGCCAACGAAGCGCGCCCTCCCCAAATCAACACATCGGCGCGATTCTACCAAAGGGCACAACAGGCGGCAAGGCAGCCCCAAACGTCCTTCCGCTCCTTCCTCCCACCACCTTCCCCATCCCCAAACCCGCCCACCGATGCGAATCAGGCATCTTGTAGGAGCGGGTTCCCTTCGATAAACCCGCCCGCCGTTTGCGCCTCATAATCCTCGGCAGCACAGCAGCGCGAGAGCAGACTTCTGCCGACCCCCGCAACACCCATTTTGACCCTTGACCTGAACGCCTTTTCTAGCTATAATGCCCCCATCTAATTATCCATCTTCACTTGAACCTAAGGAGCAAAAATGCCGTTCTCTGTGGCGTTCTCGCCTCAAGCGCCTACTATTGATATTTCTCCCTTTGTGTCCGTTCTCTGTGTCCTTTGTGCCTCTGTGGTGAAAATTCCGTTCCCCGTCGCCCTCCTGTATCGAAACCCCGCGTTCCCTGCTTGCTACACACCTGCTTGGTGCTCGAATGTCATCCACCACAACCGCCATGTGGGGCACCAAAATCGCCCCTATTCGAGCCTCCCCGCTCCCTCCATCTCTGTTGGTCCCCTCCAAACTTGTGTACATGCAATTTTCAATGTCATGAAATGTACATATGTTTATCGTCAACTTCCACCCTTCGCCCTCTGCCACCCCATCAGAAACCTCTCCACTGTCGAGAAATGCAGAGGAGTCCAATCCCTTGCACCTTTGCGTCTTTGCGTCTTCGCGTCTTCGCCTACAGCGCCTACTGTTGGTGCGTTATGCCATTCATCCGTTGCCGTTAGCGGTCGTCCGTCGTCGGTCGTCGGTCGTCGCCCTTCACAAAAACAGCGCGCGGAGCATCACACCCCGCGCGCCTCATGCACATTATCCGCTGCGTTCGACACCTACCGCCGTCGGGGGGTTCCCGCCTTCTTCCCGCTGCGCGGCGGCAGCGTCGGGCTGCGCCGCTCCACCTCGTCCGGCGCGAGCTCCCGCCCCCGCCGCGACACCTCGTCAATCGGCTCAACGGGCGCGCCCGGCGTCAGCAGGAACGTCTGGAACAGCAGCGCCGCCAGCGCACCGCCCACCACCGGAGCCACGAGGTACAGCCACAGGTCATCAAAGTTCCCTGTAGCGATGGCTGGCCCCAGCGTCCGCGCCGGGTTCAGCGAGGCACCCGTCAGCGGCCCACCCATACTGATGAGGCCCGCCAGCGTCAGGCCGATGCCCAGCCCCGCGAACCCTTTAGGCGAGCGCGTGTCCACCGCCCCCCCGAAGATAACCGTCACCAGCAGAAACGTCAGAATCATCTCGACCAGGAACCCGCCGACGATGGTCACATCTTCCGCCAGCAGCGTGTTACCCAGCCCCTCCTGCCCAGGCAGGATAGCCCGCAGCGCAAGCCCGGCCAGCACTCCGCCCAGCACCTGCGCGACGATGTACCCCACCGCCACCACCGGAGCGATGCGCCGCGTCACCAGCAGCGCCACCGTCACCGCCGGGTTGATGTGCGTCCCGCTGATGTGCCCGAACGCGTAAATCATGCCGACCAGAATCAGCCCGTGCGCCAGCGCCACGCCCACCAACCCGCCAGCGTCCAGCGCCCCGGCCCCCGCCCCCACGAAGACCAGGGCGAAGGTGCCCACAAACTCGGCCAGGTACGGCCTCCTATCGTCGTTCATCGTCCTTCCTTTACTGCTCTGAGCGATGACTTCAACGTCGCCAGCGCGACGCTTCGTTGCCGTTCATCCGTTAGCGGTCGTCCCGCCCAAAGGGCACCCGCAGTCGTCGGTCGTCAATGCCACATTCAACCCGCCACCATCTCCCGCTCCCGCTGCTCAATCGGCACGTAGTCGCGGCTATCGGAGCCAGTGTACACCTGCCGGGGCCGGGCAATCGCCTGCTCCGGGTCGTTGATCATCTCGATCCACTGCGCCAGCCAGCCCGAAGCACGGGGAATGGCGAAGAGCACCGGGAACATATCCACGGGAAAGCCCATCGCCTGATAGATGATGCCACTGTAGAAGTCCACGTTCGGGTACAGCTTGCGCGAGATGAAATACTCGTCGTCCAGAGCAATCTTCTCAAGCTCCACTGCGATGTCAATCAGCGGGTTCTTGCCCGTCACCTCGAAGACCTCGTGGGCGATGCGCTTGATGATGCTGGCGCGAGGGTCGTAGTTCTTGTAGACGCGGTGCCCGAAGCCCATCAGCCGCACCTCGCGGCTCTTCACTCGCTCCATGAAGGACGGGATGTTCTTCACATCGCCAATCTCGGTGAGCATATTCACCACCGCCT
>DASVVH010000569.1:0-6441 GCA_036386615.1 Ardenticatenaceae bacterium | reverse complement strand
CGTTATCGCGGGCCTCGCGCCGCTGGTGCCGCGCGCCCGCGACGGCGAGGTTTTCGTCGTCCTGCTCGCCTTCGTCCTCGGCATGGGCGACATCATCCCGCCGCGCCTGCGCCCCTATGAGGAGCATTACGAGGCGCTGCGGCTGGTCTGCCTCGCGCTGAGTGAGGTGGGCGGCACGCTACTGGGCGCGGCGGGGAACGATGGGACGGGTCTCCAGCACCCGCCGCGCACCCGCCTGCCAGCCGCCTTCCGCAGCGTCATCGAGGTGACGGCGGGGCAGTTGAACCAGCCGGGGCTGGCGCTCTACGCGAATCAAGCGAAGGCGCTCTCGCTCTTTGGCGGCGAGTCGGACCTGAACTTCGTCTCGGCCTCGAACCTGCCGCCGCTCTTCGGCCCCGCCCTCGCGCCGGAAATCCGCACCGGGTCCGCTACCGTCGTGCCGAACGAGACGGGGTGGGTCGCCTGGGCGGGCACGAGCTTTGCCGCCGCGCTGGCGGCTGGCCTCGCGGTGCTACTCCGCAGCCAGCAGCCGGAACTCAAGATGTGGGACGTTCGCACGCGGCTCCGCAGCCTCGCTACGGGGACGCGCAACCCCGGTAACGTGCCCTTCGTGGACGTGGTTCGGCCCCCCGAAACTGCCTAGAGGTTCAAGGACGACAGGTGGCCCCGCCGAGAGCGACGGGAGATTGTAATTCAAACGAAATTGCGCTCGAGATCATGTCAGAAATGGGCGCGATTGAAGAGGCAATTTGGGACACTAGTTGCTCTCATGATAGGGTGCTTCCTGAGCAATCAAGGAGACAATCTGGCCTGCCGTCGTTCTGAATACATCAACGCCCCGGTAGAGCGCCTATAGCCCTAATTGACAAGCAGCAGGTAAGCTGTTGTCGTTGTTGAACTGGCGCTAAGAACGCAGGAAGCAGAAAACTTGGCCTTTCTAGGCTTGCCGACGTTCTCTGAGATAATTGGCGAGGAACAACAGAGGGGGCATCCTGCCCCGCTAGCGGCTGTGGTCAATTGCGTAACGCCGAAAAGAAAGACCGAGGCCATCAAAGCCTCGGTCTTTTTGTGAGAGCGGGTGATGGGAATCGAACCCACGTCACCTGCTTGGAAGGCAGGAGCTTTACCATTAAGCTACACCCGCATAGGTTGTTCAGTCGGGGCGACTGGATTCGAACCAGCGACCTCTTGCTCCCAAAGCAAGCGCGCTACCGGACTGCGCCACGCCCCGACATCAGGGAACATTATACCGTAATCGCACGGGAGCGCAAGATTCGGGTAGGCGCGGCAGTGCTCCGCGAAAGCATAGGGGTTCTCGGCTGGCCCCTCGGAAATGGTTCGGGCTGTGTCAAAGCCGCGCGGCTTGTAATATAACTAACATCTATATAGCAGCTACTTATCACTATACTGGCCGCTTATCGCTCGCCAGTACTGGCCGTTACTGGCCTCTGTGCCCTCCCGCCCCTTTCTCGCTCCCTCTCCTCCTTCTCCTCCCCCACTTTGACACAGCCCTGCGGAAATGGTACGGGGTGTTGCTTATGCGGGGGGAGCACACTACAATCAGAGTGTTAATCTCGCGGGCGCAGTGGCCGCAAGCCGAATTGAAGGAGCGTTCGTTTATGAAAGCAGTGGTGATGGCTGGCGGTGAGGGCACGCGCCTCCGCCCCCTCACGCTGGGGCGACCGAAGCCCATGGTTCCCCTCGTCAATCAATCCGTCCTGAGCCACATCCTTGACCTGCTCAAGCGACACGGCATCACTGACGTTATCATGACGCTGCAATACCTCTCCGGCCAGATAAGGGATTACTACGGAGATGGCAGCAACCTCGGCATGAACATCGAGTACTCGGTGGAAGAGGTGCCCCTCGGCACGGCGGGCAGCGTGCGAAAGATTCTCGGTAAGTTGGACGATACCTTTCTGGTCATCTCCGGCGACGCGTTGACCGACTTGGATTTGAACTGTCTCATCGATTTTCATCGCTCCAACGGCGCGGCGGCGACGATGATGCTCTACCGCGTGCCGAACCCGCTGGAATATGGCGTCGTCACGACTGACGAGGCGGGGCGCATCCTGCGCTTCTATGAGAAGCCGGGCTGGTCGGAGGTGATGAGCGACACGGTGAACACGGGCATCTACGTGGTGGAGCCGGAGGTGATGCGGCTGGTGGACCGCGATGTGGTATGCGATTTCAGCCACGACCTGTTCCGGCAGATGATTCACGAGGGGCAGCCTCTCTACGGCTACGTGGGCAAGGGATACTGGACGGATATCGGGGAGATCGAGACCTACATGGCCGCGACTGCCGATGCGCTGAGTGGCGCGGTGCGGCTGGAGCCGCTGGGGACGCACATCGGCGGGAATATCTGGTGCGGGGGCGAGGTGGAAGTCGCTCACGACGCGCGGCTGTTCGGGCCAGTCTACCTCGGCTCCGGCGTGAAGATTAAGGGCGGCGTGACGGTCCAGGGTCCGGCGGTCATCCGCGACAACACGGTGGTGGATACGGGGGCGCGCATCGAGCGCTCTATCCTGTGGCGCAATAGCTACATCGGCGAACGGGTGGAGGTGCGGGGCGCGCTGGTGGGGATGCAGTGTTCCATCAAGGCGAACGTCATCATCTCGGAGGGCGCGGTGGTGAGCGACAACACCATCATCCGGGAGAACGCGGTCATCCAGCCGATGGTCAAAATCTGGCCGGACAAGGAGGTGGAGGCGGGCGCGACGGTCACGACGAGCATCATCTGGGGGTCGCAGGGCCGCCGCCACCTGTTTGGGCGCTACGGCGTGACGGGGATGGTCAACGTGGACCTGACGCCGGAGTTCTGCGTCAAAATCGGCGCGGCCTTCGGGACGGCGCTCCGCAAGGGGGCGAAGGTGGTGGTGAACCGCGAGGCTCACAACACGCCGCGCGTGCTGAAGCGGGCGGTGTTGAGCGGCCTGCCCTCGGCGGGGGTGGACGTTCTGGACACGGCGACGCAGCCGATTCCGGTCACGCGCTTCTACACGCGCCACTCGGACGCGAGCGGGGGTATTCACGTCCGGCTCTCGCCCTACGACAATCGCGTGGTGGACATAAAGTTCTTCGGCAGCACGGGGCTGGACCTCAGTTCCCGCGAGCAGCGTAGCATCGAGAACGTCTTTTTCCGCGAGGATTTCCGCCGCGTCTACCTCGACGAGATTGGGCAGATTACCTATCCCAGCGATGTGCAGGAGCGCTACGGCAATCATTTCATGGGCGCGCTCAAGCGGCACCTGTGGCCCCTGCCGAACCGCTACGACCACGTTATCATAGACTACGCCAACGCCTCGCCCGCGCTGGTGCTGCCCGACCTTCTGACGCAGTTGAAGTGCGATGTGGTTGCCATCAACAGCCTCGTGGACCAGAGCCTGCTCTTTCGGACGCGTCCGCAGTGGGAAGAGGATATGACGCGGCTCGGCTCCATCACGAAGGCGCTGAGCGCGAACTTTGGCGTGCGGCTGGACGTGGGCGGCGAGCGCATCTTCCTGACGACCAACGAGGGCGAGCATATCAACGGCCTGGACGCGCTCATCGCGGTGGCGCAGTTGCTCTTCCGGGTTCAGCCCGGCGCTAAGGTTGGCGTCCCCGTGACGGCACCGCGCCTCTTTGAGGAGATGGCGGAGAAGTGCGGCGGCACGGTCCAGCGGCTGCGGCTCGGCCAGACGAGCCTGATGGAGGCGGCGACCAAGGATGGCTTCGACCTGATAGCCGATGACCGGGGCCTCTTCATCTTCCCCGAATTTACGCCCTTCCCGGATGGCATGTTCGCCATCGCCAAGATTATGGAACTGACCGCGCAGGCGAACCAGTCGCTCTCCGACGCGTGCCGGGAGCGGCCAGGCTATAAGATCGAGCGCGCCCAGGTTGGGTGCCAGTGGGAGTCCAAGGGGCGAGTGATGCGGCGGCTGAGGGAGCAGTTTATCAATAGGGCAACGGAGGTGCCGGACGGCGTGCAGCTAGATGCCGATGGCGATTGGGTGCTCATCCTCTCCGACCCCGACGAGCCATGCTTCTGGGTCTACGCGGAGGGGCGAGACCAGGAGCGCGCCCGGAGCCTCGTTGAGGAGTACACGACTGAGGTCAACGCCCTGCTGGCGGAATAGAGCACCTTCCTACTCTTAAAGGCGCGGCGGTGTCGCGCGCCTCATACAATGACGTGTGAAACCGAGACCCATGACCGAGTTCAACGAGATACTTCCCGAAAATACCGTCTTCGTTCACGTCTCCTTCGAGGGGCCGGACCGTTACTCGCTGGCGGGGGGCCTGGGCGTCCGCACGAGCGAGCTTTCCGAGGCACTGGCCCGCGAGGGCTTTGAGACGCATCTTTTCTTCGTCGGCTCGCCCGACGCGCCCCCGCGCGAGGTGGAAGAGGATGGACGCCACCTCTGGCGCGTCTGCCAGGAGATTTGCAGCCGCTACCCGACAGGCGTCTATCAAGGCGAAGGGGAGAAGCTGGCGGAGTTCGAGCGCTCGGTGCCGGGCCTGCTACTTAACGAGATTGCGCGCCCCGCCGTCGAAAAGGGGAAGCTGCTCGTCATCATGGGCGAGGACTGGCACACCGCCTCGACGATGTGCGCCATCAGCGACCTGCTCTACTGGCAGGGGCTGCGCGGGCACGCGATTCTTCTCTGGAACGCGAACAGCCTCTTCGGCTTCGACAACATTGACTGGGTGCGCCTGCAAACGGCGACGCGCGTCACGGCGGTGAGCCGCTACATGAAGCAGTTGATGTGGCCTCGCGGTGTCAACGCGCTCGTGCTGCCCAACGGCATCCCCGAACGGCACCTGGAACCTGTTCCGTCCGCGCATGTGCAGCTTTTGCGGGCCGCGCTGCCCAACCGCGTGGTTCTTACCAAGTTCGCGCGCTTCGACCCCGATAAGAACTGGCTGCCCGCCGTGCAGGCGGTGGCGCGCCTCCAGGCGCTGGAGCAGCAGCCCCTCTTTTTCATGCGCGGCGGCGTCGAGTCTTACGGGCTGCAAGTGCTGGCGCGGATTGACAGCCTTGGCCTGCGGCGGTACGACCTCACGCTCGACAACCCAACGGTTGAGAACTTCGTCGAGGCGGTGAAGGCAATCGAGGGCGAGACGGACATTGTGGTTCTTCGCTTCTATGTGCCGGAGGAGATACAGCGGCTGCTCTACCGCGCCAGCCACGCCGTCCTCGCTAACAGCGGCCACGAGCCGTTCGGGCTGGTGGGGCTGGAGGTGATGGCCGCGCGCGGCATCGCCTTCGTCGGCTCGACGGGGGAAGGCTACGCGCAACACCTGCTGAACGCCATCTCGCTCGACACGGGCGACCCCAACGAAATTGTCGGGAACCTTGTCTACCTTCAGAACCACCCCCAGGCCAGCGCGAACCTGCGCCGCGTAGGGCATCTCACCGCCCGCTTCTACATCTGGCCGCGCGTTATAGAAAAACTCATCAGCAAACTACAATATCTGCTAATGGGGGGCGGCACCACCTGGCCCTGAGAGATGACGACCGACGACTGACGACCACTAACGGCTGTCACGTTGTAGCTGCTGGATTGTTGAGTTTGCGATGGCGAAGATACGCCGAATCTGTCTGTGCATTCTGATAGGGGTTCTCGTGGCTGCCTGTGGCCGCGCGGGGCCTGGGCCTGAAATATCCGCGCCCGTCGCGACGGCGGATGTTGACGCCTTCGTGGGCGAGGGGCAGGTCCGCGTGGGCGAACCTGCCCCCGACTTCCTGCTGCCCACCACTGGCGGCGAGGTCGTCAGCCTGAGCGACCTGCGCGGCAAGGCCGTCGTCGTCAACTTCTGGGCGACGTGGTGCGCCCCCTGCCGCGTCGAGATGCCCGAACTGGAAGCCGCATATCAGGCGCACCGTGACGAGATGGAAATCATCGGCGTCGAAGTTCGCGCCAGTGGCTCGCCGGAAGAGTCCGCCGCCTTTCTGCAAGAGGTCGGCGTCACCTTTCCCATCGTGCGCGACGAGCAGGGCTTGATGGAACAGAGCTATGTGCGGCGGCCCGCCTATCCGACGACCATCTTCATTGACCCGGAAGGCATAGTCCGCCTCGTGCAGATTTCACCGATGACCAAAGAGTTCATCGAGGAGCAGTTGAGTGCCCTCGGCCTCTGACAGTGCCACTGTCCGGGCGCGCCTCTTCACCCGCGCCGATTGCTCGCTCTGTGACCGCGCCCGCGCCATCCTTCAACGGCTGTCCAGCGAGGAATTGCTGGTGTGGGAGGCGGTAGACATCTCGGCTGACTTCGCGCTTGCTGCAACCTACGGGAGCCGCATCCCCGTCGTGGAATTGTCAACGGGCGAGGTTTTCGAGGGGCGCGTCAGCGAGTTCCGCCTGCGCCAGCGTCTGGCCCGCGAGCAGCCCTGAACAAATAAAGTCTGTGACGTGAAAATGGAGCCGAACCAATCATGCCTATTCCAGAGCTAAGTTA
>DASVVH010000568.1:0-8218 GCA_036386615.1 Ardenticatenaceae bacterium | reverse complement strand
CGTTCATCTGTTTGCCGTTCATTTTGCATTTTTAGTTTTGCGTTTTGCATTCGCTTGCCGTTAGCGGTCGTCGGTCGTCGGTCCTCTATTTCCCAATGCAGAAGCGGCTGAAAATTGCGTCAAGGAGGTCTTCCGTCGCCGTCTCGCCCGTCACCTCGCCCAGAGCATTGACGGCGGCGTGCAGGTCTATGGTCAGGAAGTCGGCGGGCAGGCCCTGCTCCCCGCCCTCCAGCGCCGCCACGATGTGATTCCGGGCCTGCTGGATCGCCTGCTTGTGGCGCGGGTTCGTGACGAGCGGAGCCTCGTTGGCAGAGACCTCGCCACCCATCACCATCTCCCACATCCTGGCTTCCAACTCCTCAAGCCCCGTGCCTTCCAGCGCGCTGACGGCGACGTGTGGCGCGTCGGGCAGCAGTTGGAGCGTCGCCCCATCGCGCCCGTTCCCGTTCAGTGCGCCCGCGATGTCCTGCTTGTTCTCCACCACGAGCGCGGGCCGCCCGTCGAGCGTCGCGGCGAGTCGGCTGTCCTCCTCCGTCGGCACCTGGCTGGCGTCGAGGACCAGGAGCACGAGGTCCGCCTGCCGGAGCGCCGCGCGGGAGCGCTCCACGCCGAGCGCCTCCACCACGTCCACCGTATCGCGGATGCCCGCCGTGTCCGCCAGGACGACAGGGACGCCGCGCAGGTTCAGGGACTCTTCCAGTAGGTCGCGCGTGGTGCCCGGAATGTCGGTGACGATGGCCCGCTCGTGGCGCAGCAGGCGGTTGAGCAGGCTGGACTTCCCCACGTTCGGCCTCCCCACGATGGCGACACGAATCCCCTCGCGCAGCAGAATGCCTCGGTCGGCGTTTCGCAGGAGGCGGTCCAGCACCTCCAGCACGGCGCGGAGTTCGGGCGCGATGTTCTGCGGCGGCACATCGTCTTCGGGAAAGTCAATCGTAGCGGTCAGGTGGGCCAGCACGTCTATCAGTTCGGCGCGTGCCCCGCGAATCTCCTCGCTCAATGCGCCGCCAAGCTGCTGGATGGCGGCCTGCATCCCGCGCTCGGTGCGGGCGCGCACCACGTCCAGCACCGCCTCCGCCTGCGAGAGGTCGAGCCGCCCGTTGAGGAAGGCGCGCAGGGTCATCTCGCCCGGCTCCGCGAGCCGCGCCCCGGCCTGAAGCACCAGCCCCAGCGCCTGCCGCAGCGCCACGCTGCCGCCGTGCGTGTGTAGCTCCACCACCTCTTCGCGGGTGTAGGAGCGCGGGGCCTGGAACCAGACGGCCATCACCTCGTCCAGCATCTCCCCCGCCAGGGTGACGAGCCTGCCGTAGACCATGCGGTGCGATTCCGGCTGCCAGGAGGGCGCGGCGGGGCGGAACACCCGTTGCAGCATCGGCAGCGCCTGCGGGCCGCTGATTCGCACGATGCCGATGCCCGCCTCACCCGCTGCCGTCGCTACGGCGGCAATGGTATCGTCGAGAGAGTAGTTCATGACACCACATGATGCGCGCGAATCTGGCGACCTCGCTGTTCGCCGTTCATTTTGCATTTTGCATTTTGCATTTTGAATTACCTGACCACCAACACAGGGCGGTCCAGGCGGACGACGATTTCATGAGCGAGGTCGTCGAGGAGGATGCGCCGCCAGCCCGTGCCCTCGTGCGCGCCGATGATGACTAGGTCGTAGTCGCCCTCGCGGGCCTCCGTTAGAACCTCATCCACGACGCGCCCGTGCCGTACCTTGGGCAGGACGGGGTGGCCCGTGCCTTCCAGTACCGAAACGTCACGGCCCAGCACCTGACCTTCGGGCGCGTGCTCCTCGATGAGTTCGCCCGCGTCGGCGCGAAGCTGGTGCCCATCTACGCCCGGCCCGGCGCTCATCTGGGACATGACGTGCAATACGGTGATGGATTCAACGGCGTCGAACAGGCGCGGAAGCTGCGCCGCCACCTTGTCTACAACGGACGGCACCCTCGCGCCGCTGTCGCAGATGAGCACGCGCTGCACGCGGCCCACCTGGCGCTTGACGACCACAACGGGGCAGGGCGCGTGCTCGACGACGCGGACGGCGGTGGAGCCGAGAATGAAGCGCGTCATCAAGCCGTGATGCTGCTTCTCCCCGACGACAACCATGCTGTAGCGTCCTCCTTCAGCCTCTGCCACTATCTCTTCCGCCGGGTGGCCCACGCGGACGCGGCTTTCGTAGCGTGCCTCCATCGGGTCGAGGACGAGTTGTGCCGCCTGCAATACATCCTCGGCCTGCTCCCGGTCTTCCTCACGTTTGACGACGGTCAGGACGACGAGAGAGGAGTTGATGAGGGCGGCAAGGTGCGCGCCGAAGGTGAGCGCCACGATGGAGTGGGCCGAGCCACCATTTGCGACGAGAATCGGCATTGGGCCTCCTTACGCGGGATACGGGATGCGGGATACGAGATGCGGGATGCGGGATGCAGGATACGGGATGAACAACGGAAAGGACATTGAATTCGCTTTGTACATCTCGTATCCCATATCCCGTATCTCGTATCTCTAAAAGAACATCAACAGGATAGGCACGATGAAGATGGAGACCATGAAGATGGTCAGGTTGCGATTGTCGGCAACGGTCCAGTCTACGAAGCGGAGCAGGTTGCGCTCGTAAGCCTCGTAATTGACGAGCAGGATGATGGCGGCGACGATGGTCAGGGAAATCATCTCGGTCAGGACGACGGTAAAGGCGGCAGGGTTGCCCAGGAGCACGGCGGCCAGAAGCGTGTCAATGAAGGTGCTGATGTTCGCGCCCATGATGTAGGGGATGACGTTCTCGCGCCGGACAAAGCCGCGCTGGCTGAGGGGCACCAGAATGCTCAAGGAGATGCTGACCGACATGGAGATGAAGGTGACGGCGCTACCGAGCAGGAACATCACCCAAGGTTTGAAGACGAGTTGCGAGATGGTGCCGACGCCCTTCTCTTTCAGGGTCATCTCCGGGAGGCAGCGGTCGAAGAGGCTGAAGCTCACCATGATGATGCCCAGGCCGAGCAGGAAGACGCCCCAGCCCGGCAGTATCCCTTGAACGGTCTGGCTGATGGGGTCGAGAACCGCGTCCATGAGGCCCGAAAGCATGGTGCCCGTGCCGAGTTGAAAGCGGTCGAGCAGGCCGGATTGGAGCAGGGGAATGCCGACGAAGAGGGCGAGCACCTGCATGGAGGCCGCGACGCTAAGGGAGACGAGACCCATGCCCAGGCTCGTAGAGCGGTTGCGGCCCCGCAGGATGTAGAGGAAGCCAATGAAGAGCACGATGAAGCTGGCCCCCATGCGGCTGCCGACGACCATCGCGTAGGCACCCATTTTGTCCACCGCGCCCGCGTCCAGAAAGGCGAGTGCGACGCCCGCCACCGGGGAACCGCTCATGATGACATAGGCGAAGAGCCAGCCGAAACCGAGGGCGTCGGCGAAGTTGGTGACGGCGAGGCGGTCACGAACGAAGGGGCCGAACTCCCGCGCGCCATCCTTCATGAAGGTTATCGCCAGGATGAAAAGGAACAGGCTGACCAGGAAGAGGGGAATCTTGTACCAGTGCAGGCGACGCCAGAGCGGGCGCGTCTCCTGCGCGTCGTGGGTGACAGTTGCCTCAGACGCGAGAGGTGATTCTTCAGGAGGAGGGGCGTGGATGGTTTCGTGATTCACGGCGGCCTCCGTACAGGTGACAGTGAGGTCGAACCGGACGCGGGTCAAGTGCATCCAGAGAGTGCTATTATAACAGAATTGGGGAAACTCTGCCGACTGGGATGCCCAAGCTGTCGAGGTGGACGACGGGAAAGGCAGTGCGGCCTCGTAGGGGCACAGATAGAAAAGCCCGCAAAGCTTACAAGAGCCTACATAGAAGCACGATAAATGATGGCCTTAATTGACATAACTACTCATTTGATGGCGCTTACAACAAACCTCTTGTCTTCAGATCAGAGTTGCACCGTATAATATATCTTAGTAGGTGCGTCATACCTATCTACCCGTCTACTGGCCTTTTTCTCTCGCCGGTACTGGCCGTTACTGGCCTTTACTGGTCTGGGCACCTCTCGCCCCGCTAACTCTCAGAAGTGGCGAAGGAATCGCCGCTTTGGAGATTGACCTTATAATCGGGCCTCGTAGGCAGGTTGATGGTTCTACTCAAGTCCAACACGGGATGGTTGATTATCATGGACGCTGCTGAAGCCGTCATTCGCCCCATGAAGATGGGCGACTTGCTCCTGCTCGACCAGATTGACCCCGCCTTCGAGTCGGCTACCTATCTGGAACTTGAGCGTTCCGAGGGCGAGGGGTGGCCCGCGTTCAGCTTCGTGGAGCGCCCCTTCGAGACATCCTTCGTGAAGGAGGTCGGCTACCGCTACGACGCGGAGCAGTTAGAGCAGGCCCGCTACCGATTGGAGCACGGCGACGCGCTGATGCTGGTTGCCCAAGTAGCGGAACGGCTGGTGGCGGTGCTGGAGGTGGAGGGGGAGTCGTGGCGCAACACGGCGCTCGTCTGGGCACTCTTCGTGGATAGGGCGTGGCGCGGGCGAGGGCTGGGCCACACGTTGTTGGGCCGCGCGGAGGCGTGGGCGAAGAAGCGGAAGTTTCGCGCGGCGGTGCTGGAGACGCAGACGAACAACGTGCCCGCCATCCGCTTCTACCAGCGCCAGGGCTATCACATCGCCGGGTTCGACACTCACTTTTATACGAACCGTGACGTGGAGCAGCGCGAGGTGGCACTGTTTATGTACAAGGCGCTGGAACGGCGCTAGCTCTCGCCGCAAGCCAGCGTACGCCTGTTGAACGGACTTAGCTATCTCTCATAATTGGGGAGCAATTTCCCTATTCCAATCCAGTTCATCTTGCGTTACTATTAACGTCGCGCCGCTCCTTGCGCTAGAGATGAGGGATTTATGAGTTCGGCCCTGCACATCCGCCTCCTGGGTGAGTTCTTCGTCGGCTACGAGGACGATGCCGCCTCCCTGACGGTGGCGGAACGGGTGCAGACGCTGCTGGTCTACCTGCTCCTGCACCGCCACGCGCCGCAGCCGAGGCTGCACCTCGCCTTTCTGCTCTGGCCCGATTCCAGCGAGAGCCAAGCGCGCACCAATCTCCGCAACCTGCTCCACCAACTGCGCCGCGTGCTGCCCAATGCCGATGAATACGTCGAGGCGGACAGCCTCAACGTGCAGTGGCGCGCCGATGCCGCGTACAGGCTCGATGTGGCTGAGTTCCAGGAGGCGCTGAAGCGGGCCAGGCAGGCGAGCGCGACGGAGGAGCGGCGGCAGGCGCTGGAAGCGGCGGTAGCGGCCTATGGCGGCGATTTGCTGCCCTCGTGTTACGACGAGTGGCTGCTGCCAGTCCGTGAGGAGTTGCGCCAGAACTTCCTCACGGCGCTGGAAGAGTTGGTGTTGCACCTTGAGCAGATCGGCGACTACCGCGCCGCGCTGCGCCACGCGCAGCGATTGGTGCAGTACGAGCCGCTACACGAGGCGACCTACGTGCTGTTGATGCGCCTGCACGCGCTGAGTGGGGACCGCGCGGGGGTGCTGCGCGTCTATCAGACCTGCACAACGATGCTGCAACGGGAACTGGGCGTGGAGCCAGGTCCCGCCACCCGCGAGGCTTACGAGCGGCTGGTACGGTCGGATGCCGCCCCGCAGCCAGCCCGGCCCGCCGCGCCTGCCGAGGCACCAGTCGCCCCGGCCAGTGCTCCGATCCTCGTGGAAGCGCCACCCATCCGCCTGCCCGCGCAGACGACGCCCTTCGTGGGCAGGCAGCAGGAGTTGGCGGAACTGGCCTCGCTGGTGGGCGCGCCGGAGTGCCGCCTGCTGACGCTGGTGGGGCCGGGCGGCATCGGTAAGACGCGGCTGGCGATTCAGGTGGCGCGGCAGCAGCAGGCGGCGTTCGCCGATGGGGTCTATTTTGTGCCGCTGGCCCCGGTGAGTTCCGGCGACCTGCTGGCGACGGCCATCGCCAACACCGTCGGCCTCACCTTCTCCGGCTCCGCCGACTCCCAGACGCAACTGCTGAACTTCCTGCGCGAGAAGCAGATGCTGCTGGTGCTCGATAACTTCGAGCACATTCTTGAAGGTGCGGACCTCGTGGCGGCGCTGCTGGAGCAGGCGGAGCGGGTGAAGCTGCTGGTCACGTCACGCGAGCGGTTGAGCCTGCACGGCGAGTGGCTGTACGAGGTGCAGGGGTTGCCCGTGCCGCAGGCAGAACCAAAAGGGGAGCAGGGCTGGCCGCCGGAAGAGAACAGCGCCGTCGCGTTGTTCGTGCAGACGGCGCGGCGCGTGCGCTCCGGCTTCGCGCTGACGGTGGCGGAGCGGCCCAGCGTGACGCGCATCTGCCAGTTGATGGAGGGGATGCCGCTGGGCATCGAACTGGCGGCGGCGTGGGCGCGACTGCTCCCCACCAGCGAGATTGCAGAGGAGATCGAGCGGAATCTGGACTTCCTGACGGCGACGACGCGGGACGCGCCCGCGCGGCACCGCAGCATGCGCGCCGTCTTCGACCACTCGTGGAGCCTGCTGCTGCCACAGGAGCGGCTGGTCCTGTCGCGGCTGTCGGTTTTTCAGGGCGGGTTCAGCCGGGAGGCCGCCGAGCAGGTGGCGGGCGCGTCGCTGCCCGTCCTGTCCGCGCTGGTGGACAAGTCGCTGCTGCGGCGCACGGAGACGGGCCGCTACGACCTTCACGAGTTGGTGCGACAGTACGCGGGAAGCAACCTCCAGGCGCAGGAAGAGGCGGCGGCACGCGAGGGCCACAGCGGCTACTACCTCACCATGCTCCACGAGCGGCAGCAGGCGCTTGAGGGCGCGGGCCAGATTCGGGCGCTGGCCGAGTTGGAGGCAGAGGTGGGCAACATCCGCCTGGCGTGGCGGTGGGCGACGGACCAGATGCGGCTGCCGGACCTCATCCGGGCGGCGCGTGCCCAGATGCGGCTCCACCAGATGCGCGGGTGGCTTCAGGAGGGGCTGGCGCTTTTCCAGCGGGCGGCGGCGGTGTTGGAGCGCGACTGGCCTCTGGCGGATAGGGACGCTGAGTACATGACGGCACTCGGCAAGATGTTCATGTACCAGGGTAATATTTACCTGCTCATGCAGGACGCGAAGAACGAGGCTCGCCCCCTGCTCACTCACAGCATCACGCTCCTGCGTCAGGCCGGGGACGAGGCCGGGGTCGCGGAGGCTAGTATGTACCTGGGGGTGGTGGCCTCCAAGGCGGGAGCCTACGCGGAGGCGGATGAACTCTTCCACGCGAGCCTCGGCCCCGCTCAAGTGTATAAGGACGGATACGCTACGGTGCTCATCTTCGCCATGCTTGGGCTGGGGGCCTACTACACGGGCAGGTACGGGGAGGCATTGTCGCTGATGCGGCAGTCCGTCGAGCAGAGCCGGGCGAATGGCAACTACTATCTGACCTCCTTCACACTGAACTTCTATAGTACGGCCCTGCTGTCTGCCGGGCGGTACGCGGAGGCGGAGGCGGCGCTGCGGGAGAGCCTTGTCCTCTCGCGGACTGTCGGGGACCGCTGGATGACGGCGGGGGCGCTGAACTACCTGGGGCAGGTCAAAGGCGCTATGGGCGAGCACGCGGAGGCGGAGCCTCTGTTCCGCGAGGCGGTGCAGATGTTCCGTGAGCTTGGCGACCCCTGGTTCCTCTCGCACACGCTGGGTAATCAGGGGCAAATGCTCCTCACGCAGGAGAGATGGTCCGAGGCCGAAGCCGCTTTTCGTGAGGCGCTGCAACTGGCGGTGGCTCAGGAGAGTCACCGGCTGGCGCTGGACGCGCTGGCCGGGCTGGCCGCCGTTCTCGTTCAACACGGGGCGATGGAGCGGGCGGGCGAGTTGCTGGCGCTGGTGCGGGACGAGCCAGCGAGCAGCAAGCAGGCGAAGGAGCGGGCGGCGCAACTGCTGGGTGAGCATTTCGCTGGCCGGGAGCCGGGGGAGAGCCGCTCGTTCGAGGAGCTTGTGGCGGAGATGATGGCCGAGGCGGGAGATGGCTGGGCGCGGGGCGAGCAATGGCCCGGCCTGACTGGATGAGTCTGCGTAATATTGGATGAGTGGGCTGGCAGAGGGTAAAGAGTAGAGGTTGACAATAAAGATATGTACATTTATTGGTAGTCTCCCTGAATTGTGTTGTTAGTAGTATACTGACAGACAGCAAGAGCACAGGGGGAGGAGACATGATTAACAAGTTAGCAGAAGTCGGTGAGTTTTGCCCCAACGCTGACTGTAAGCTGTAC
>DASVVH010000567.1:0-7649 GCA_036386615.1 Ardenticatenaceae bacterium | reverse complement strand
CAATCTCCTATATTCTATAATCCGCCGCGCCCGCCGTTATCTCGTATCCCATATCCCGCATCTCGCATCTCGCATCCCATAGCTCATGATTCAGGACCAACTCGCCGCACACATCCAGCAGGCTATCGCCGCCGCGCAATCGGCGGGCGCGCTGCCTGCCTTTGACTGGGACAACGAAGTCGTCATGGACCGCCCGCGCAACGCGGAGCACGGCGACTTCGCCACCCCCGTCGCCCTCAAGCTTCAGAAACTCGCCGGGACCAAACCCCGCGCCGTTGCCGAGGCCATCGTCGCCCACCTGCCCACCGGCGACCTCATTCACGCGGCGGAAATAGCCGGGCCGGGCTTCATTAACCTGCGCCTGAACCCTGCATGGCTCACCAGCCAGCTAGACACGATTCTTCAGGCTGGCCCCGCCTACGCCGACCTCGACATCGGCCAGGGCCGGAAGACCCAGGTCGAGTTCGTCTCCGCCAACCCTACCGGGCCGCTCACCGTCGGCCACGCACGCGGCGCGATACTCGGCGATACCCTGGCGACCCTCCTGCAAGCGGCGGGCTACGAGGTCGTCCGCGAGTACTACTTCAACAACGCGGGCCTCCAGATGGAGAATCTGGGCGAATCTCTCCAGATTCGCTACCTCCAACTCCTCGGCATCGAGCGCGAGATAGTACCGGGCAGGCACTACGAGGGCGACTACATGCAGTGGATTGCCGCCACCCTCCTCGCCTTTCACGGCGACACCTGGCGCGACCAATCCCGCGACGCCTTCAAAGGCCTCGCCGTCGAGACCATCTTCGCCAACATTCGCCACACCCTGCGCCGCCTCCGCATCGAGTTCGACGTTTATTTCAACGAGAACAGCCTATACGAGAACGGGGCCGTCGAAGAGGTCATTGAAGACCTGAAAGCGCGTGACTGGCTCTACTTCCACGAGGGCGCGTGGTGGTTCAAGGCGACTACGTTCGGCAAGGAGAAGGACCGCGTTTTCGTCCGCTCCAACGGCATGCCGACCTACCGCGTCCCCGACATCGCCTATCACCGCGACAAACTCCGCCGCTTCGACAAAATCGTGGACATCTTCGGCTCGGACCACAAGGACGCCATCCCCGACGTGGTAGACGCCCTCACCGCCCTCGGCGAAGAGAACACTGCCAGCATCGGCGTCCTCCTCCACCAGTTCACCACCCTCGTCCGCGACGGCGAGGAGGTGAAGATGAGCACCCGCCGCGCCAACTACGTCACTCTTGACGAGTTGATAGACGAGGTTGGGCCGGACGCCGTCCGCTACTTCATGCTCGCCTACTCGCCCACCTCCCAGATGACCTTCGACATCAATCAGGCCAAGTCGAAGCAGGAGAACGAGAACCCCGTCATCTACATCCAGTACGCGCACGCCCGCGCGGTCGGCATCCTCGACCGCGAGGCTCCCAAACGCAACATCGCCTACAATCCCGACGCCTCCACGCTCCCCCTGACCCACGAGGCCGAGCGCGACCTGATAAACGAGATGCTGCGCCTCAGAGAGGTCGTCGCCAAGGTCGAGCAGACTCTGGAGCCGCACCACGTCGCCTACTACGCCCGCGACCTCGCGGCCTCCTTCAACAACTTCTATGACAAGTGCCCCGTTCTTCGCACCGATGTGCCGCCGGACGTGCAGCAGGCCCGCCTCAAACTCGTCGCCGCCGCCCGCGTCGCCCTTGCTCGCACCCTGCAACTGATGAGCATGAACGCCCCCGACGAAATCACCCGCGAGGAAGAACAAACAATTCAAAATTAAAAATGCAAAATTCAAAATTACGACAAATGTTACACAAACCAGCCCTAAAATGCCGTGCATGCCGTTCTTTTTGCATTTTAAATTTTGCATTTTGCATTCCACAGGAGCCTAACTTATGTCTCGAATGACCTACGACCCTCGCATCTCCAAGATGCTCGAAGAAATCGCCACCACCCCGACGGGCTGGCCTCTGGTGGACTATGTGCGCCTCCACTGGCCCCGTATTACCTACGGGACGCCAGCCTTCGGCGGCGGTGCCTTCGCCTACCCCTGGCCCTTCTCCCGCATCCTCCTCATGGATGTCTCCACCGAGGAGTGGCAGCGCGAGACTCTGGCCCACGAGCTTGTCCATCTCGTGCGCTGGCGCGGCCACCTCGTCGGCTCGTTGGAGCAGGAATACGATGCCTACCTCACCGCCGCCAAAGTTCGCTGCGAGTTTCGCGGCTGGGACTGGACCCAGCCCGACGAGCAGGCCATCAAGCACTACCCCCTCTTTTTTGGACCCAACGCCAACAAAGCCGAGTACAAGCGTCAGCTTCCCAGCCGCCTTGCCTTTTATAGTGCCCTCCCCTGGGAACAGCCTTACGCCCCGCTCCCCATCTGCAAGGCCATGCTTGAGCAGACCCTCTTCGGCTCCCGCGTCCTGCTCGGCAACCTCAAGAAGCGTGTCCAGAAGCCGGAGAGCGAAAAACCCAAGCCAGCGTAAACAGCCGCTTTCACCTGAGGAACCGTCACATGAGCAACATCCTCCAGGACCACTACGAGCCTCACTTCGCCAAACTGCTCGAAGAGATTGGCTCTACCCCGACGGGCGCGCCTCTGATAGATTGGGTCCGCCACCACCTCCCGAAGATTGGCTACGGCCAGCCTCTCAGCGGCGATGCCTTCGCCTATCCACGCCCTTTCCAGCGCATGGTCGTGCGGCGGGGCATCCCGGAAGAGGCGGAACGGGAACTGGTGGCCCACGAGTTGGTCCACATGGTCCGCTGGAGTGGGCACATGGTTGGCTCCCTTGAACAGGAATACGACGCCTATCTCACCGCCGCCAAGATTCGCTGCGAGTTCAACGGCTGGGACTGGCGTGACCCAGAAGGCGAAGCGGCCAAACATTACCCTGACTTCTTCGGTCCCAAGCTCAACAAGGCTGGGTATAAGGAAAACCTCAAGAAGCGCATCCCCTTCTACGAGGTGCTTCCCTGGGACCAGCCGCGCGGCCTCCTCAACACTGCCGCCGCGATGGCGAAGCAGACCCTCTTCGGTGCCCGCATCGTGGCGAAGAACCTCAAGAAGCGAATAGCCAAAGACCCGGACGCCGCCAAGAAGCAGGCATGAAAAAAGCGCCCTCCGTTCCTGGAAGGCGCTCCTCTCTGCGTATTTACCGTCTACCGTCTATTCTTCGCGCTTCCCGAAGAAGAGGTCCCACCACTGCTGCCAGTAGGGCGGCTCCACAATCTCTCCCTGCCGGAAGATGGGGTCGAACTGGCGCACATCGGTCTCCATTCCCGGCGGCAGCACCAGCACGAGCGGGCGCTCGTCCGGCGCGTAGAGACCCATCTCGTGAGCTAGCTGCCGCTGGTACGTCTCCGACTCGACATACGCCTTCTGCGCCAGCAGCCGCTCGTGCTCCGCGATTTCCTGGTCAATGCGCGCCTGCCAAACCGTCTTCTCCGCGTTCAGGCGGTAATTATCAAGCATCGTCCTGGCGAAGTTGCCCACCGCCACCAGAAAAATCGTCACCAGCACCAGCGTGACGAACTGCGAAATGGGAAGCTGCCACCGTTGTTGTTCCTTAGCCGCCACGTTCTCTCCTCGCACGAACCTTAGTTGGTCCGATGATAACGGGCGTAGCGCAAAGTGTCAATGCTCGCCAACTAAAAACGCGCAGCCAACCGGCTGCGCGCCCTGCTCGAAGTTGAGGAAGCTACATGTTCGGAGTGAACAGGGCGACCCGGTTTCCGGCGAGGTCGGTGAAAATCCCCATCCAGCCAATGCCCGGAATCTCCATCTTCGGCTCGACGATGTGCCCGCCCAACTCCTCGGCGCGGGCCAGGTCCGCCTCGATGTCCTCGCTCTCCACGTAGAGCAGGGGGCTTCCCGGCTGAAACTCGTCGCGCGGCTCCGTGAGGCCAATGCCCGTATTGCCAGCCCTGGTCATCGTGTATGGCATTGGCTCTGCCACATGTTCGGAATCCCAGTCGAACAACTGCTTGTAAAAGTCGGCGGCGGCATGGCGGTCTGTGGCGGGAATCTCGATGTGAATGATGGCACGCTTGCTCATCCTTATAGTCTCCTCTGGCTGAATAGGGTTTGAACATCGGTTCCACTATACAGGAGAGCCGCGTCTGATTCGAGCAATTTTGCGTTGAACGGCTCTGAATCTCAGGGAATTCGCCTGCTGTTCCTCGCCACTCATCCTTGCCTTTCTGGGGGCATATCTTTTGCTCACGTTCCCCCTGTACTACGCCGATGGAACGACTGAACTACGGAGAACGTGTAACCTTCAAGGAGGATTGGAATGGCGGATCAGAACGCGACGGACGAGCAACGACAGGATAGCACTGGCGGTAGCCAGAGTGAGCCAGCAACCCCCAGCCAGGCGGAAGGCGAGCGAGGCGACGAGGGGATTGAGCGCTCAGGCAGGGACAACATCGGCGCGGACCCCAGCGATGGCCCCGGTTCCAGCAGCCAGGCGGATGCGCCGAACACCCCCAGCCAAGCCGAGGGCTAGCAAGAGGCGCTTCACCCGTAACACGGCACCCGGTTTGCTTCTGTTAAGCACCAAACACGAACCAACACCCTGAGCACGGAGGCTATCACTCATGTCAATGGAAGAGAAGGACAATATCGTAACCCGGAGCATTCTCGTCAAGGCACCCGTTGATCAGGTCTACAGTCTCTGGGCGAACTTCGAGAACTTCCCGCACTTCATGAAGTACATCGTGTCGGTGACGAAGACGGGGGAGCGGATGAGCCACTGGGTCATGGAAGGCCCGCTCGGAAAGAACATCGAGTGGGATGCCGAGACGACCCGCATGGAGACCAACACGCGCATCGCGTGGAACAGTCTGGACACGGGAGACATCAAGACGAGCGGGCAGGTGACGTTCAACCAACTGCGTGAGGGTGATACGGAGATCACCGTCACGCTGAAGTACGTGCCGCCGATGGGCAAGCTCGGTGAGCTTGTCGCTCGAATCTTCAGCGACCCGGAGGGGCAGCTTGAGGAGGATTTGCGGCACTTCAAGGCGTATGCGGAGGGGATGCACGACCGCACCGCCGCTTCTGAGAGCGCCAGCTAGTCCAAAGGGTGCGATAAGAGAGAAACGAAACAACCCCCGTCAGAAATGACGGGGGTTGTTGTTTGAGTCGGGGCGAGAGGATTTGAACCTCCGACCCCTTGCACCCCATGCAAGTGCGCTACCGGACTGCGCTACGCCCCGACGTTACGAAGGACTGAAGGATGAGGAGGAAGGAATGAGGAACGAGAATGACCTATCGTTCTTCTCTCTTCCGTCCTCTCTCCTCTTTCCTGTCCTTGAGGGCGAATGATGGGTTTCGAACCCACGGCCTCCTGGGCCACAACCAGGCGCTCTACCACTGAGCTACATCCGCCACAATCAAATTGGGAATGTGGAATTGGGAATGCGGAATAAACGACTGATGGCTGTTGCCGTTTATTCCGATTTCCGCATTCGGCGTTCCGCATTCAGGTGGGCCCTACAGGATTCGAACCTGTAACCAACGGATTATGAGTCCGCTGCTCTAACCGTTGAGCTAAGGGCCCGCAAGGATTGCTAGTATAGCACGGACCCTCGCGGTTGTCGAACTTGTTGCCCTCTCACTCGCAGTGAGCGAGGAGGCTCACGATGGGCGATGCAGGACTCGAACCTGCGACTTCCATCTTGTAAGGATGGCACTCTAACCAACTGAGTTAATCGCCCGGAATCTCTCACGAGAAGGTGGACCCGACAGGACTCGAACCTGCGACATCCGCCTTGCAAAGGCGGCGCTCTCCCAACTGAGCTACGGGCCCACGAACTACGACTAAATAACAGGTAGATGTACCCCCGATTCTGTGACGCCCTGCGGCGCTGTCGTCATCTATCTCTTCGCGTGGATAGCGAAGGCAGTCCCTCGTTTGGTGGGTGTTACCCACCTTCACGGTTCCTGCTGCGACGGGAGCAAACCTGACGGCCTGCCCCACCCGCCTTGCTCTCCCTCAGCCAGCGCAGTCGCCTGGCCGCTGGCATTGCTGCCAACGCCGGTGCGCTCTTACCGCACCCTTTCAGCCCTCACCTGTGGCCTCGCGGCCCATCGGCGGGTGTGCTTTCTGTTGCCGTCTTGCGTCGCCCGTCGCTGTCACGGCGGGTGCCCACACTTGCGGTTTCGTGTGGTGGCCTTCCCCACCGAGGCGGGGCCGGAGAGTCGGGAAGTTCCTCTGCCTCGCGGCAGCGACGACTTTCGACCTGTTACTCAAATGCAATATTCGGATGGAAAGGTGTGAGTGACCCGCCAGGGGCTCGAACCCTGAACCCTCGCATTAAAAGTGCGATGCTCTACCATTGAGCTAGCGGGTCAAATAAAAAAGCGTGAGACTCGCTCACGCCGCTCAAGGTAGCACTGGCGTTTTAGCGGTTGCGCCCCTGAGCGGGTCCATGAAACGGTGCAACGGGTATGCTATGGTGTTTCGGGGTTGCAGCGGCTGCCTGTTTCATAGGTGTTCCTTCTTTCGGAGCGGCGTTAATAGTAACACGGCGGGAGGTTCTTGTCAAACAAGGGGCGGGAGCAGTGATACCTTACGTGTGCTTTAAGGAGAGCGCAGTTGAATTCATAAAGTCCGACCCTTACAAGGTTGAAGGTCAGGCAGGCTCTGCGGGAGGGTAGCTCCTACGGTGTTTAGTCTGACTTTTCTTTGCCACTCAATATAAGAGTATCCGTTTCGTCACGGTGTGTACCTGTTGTTTGCCGTAGCTCGAATTTTTCTCCTTTAAGAATAACGTGAGCTATCGCCCTTGCATGGCCTGTACCCAACCCAAATTCTTCTTTGAGCCACGCTATTATTTCTTTATGGGTAGTCAGGTTCTTTTCTTTTGCTAGCGCTATGAAATCATTTGGCGTCTTGCCTGTTTTTTCCTCTACATTGTCTAAATATGCTTGAAAAGACATGGTTTCCTCCTGTCGTTTAGCTTTTCTTCGCCTATTGTGCCATCAGGTTTTGCGCGATGCAAGCACGCTCTAGCTACACTACTCAGGAGGCGTCGCTGTCGGAGTAGCGCTGGCCGAAGAGGGTGACGATGAGGTGGCGCGGGCCGCCCTCGTCGCGGTGCTCGCAGAGGTAGAGACCCTGCCAGGTGCCGAGGTTGAGTTGCCCGTCGGAGATGGGGAGGGTGACGCTGCTCCCCAGGAGAGCGCTTTTGACGTGGGCGGGCATGTCGTCCGGCCCTTCAAGGGTGTGGGTGAAGTAGGGTGCGCCATCGGGAACGGCGCGGGTGAAGTAGGTTTCCATGTCCCGCCGGACTTCGGCCAGGGCGTTCTCGTTGAGGGTGAGGGAGGCGGAGGTGTGCTGAATGAAGATGTGGGCGAGGCCGACTTTGTACTCGCGAAGTTCGGGCAGCCGCCTCGTCACCTCATCGGTGACGAGGTGGAAGCCGCGCGGCCTGGGGCGTAGCTCTATCTCTTTTTGTACCCAGTGCATGATTGCCTCCGCGCTGTCGTTGTGGCCCTACGGTACCCGCCTCGCATAAAATGGCAAGGCGCGTTGGCTTTGTGACCAAGGCTTCTCAAAAGTTGGTGGCTCATGACCAGAGAGCGTGGAGGCCGCGCCCGCGCCTGGGACTGCAAGTCCCAGGCTGATAGCTCAAGTCGGCTC
>DASVVH010000566.1:0-12327 GCA_036386615.1 Ardenticatenaceae bacterium | reverse complement strand
CTGCTCCGGCCCGCCCCGACCTATCAGGGGGAAGAGACGCCAGAGGGTGTAGTACACAACTATCTCCTGGCGCTGGAGCAGGAGGATTACGAGCGCGCCTACTCCTATCTCTCTCCCTCTCTGGAGGGCTACCCCAACTCGGCTGACGAGTTCACTGACGAGGTGATGGATAATCGCTGGCAGTTCGAGTTAGACGAGACGGTTTCGCTGGCGGTTGAATCCACTCGTATGATAGGCGAGGAAGCACGAGTGACGGTGCGGGAGAGCACCTCCTACGATGGGAGCCTATTCGGTGGCACCGACTACAGCACAACCTTCGACATGCGCCTTCAAGAAGAGAGCGGCGAGTGGAAGATAACCGCTTCGGAGTCCTACTGGTCACGTTGCTGGGATATGGATACCACGGGGCCGGGCTGCTAGCAGTCCGCCCGATGCTCGTAAGAAGGAGGCGCTCATGGCTGCCGTGCGTCGGTCATATCTATTCTTCGTCTGCCTCTTCAGCCTGCAAGCCGTGGCATGGGCGGTCATCTCGCTGCTCCGCAGCCTGTTCCGCTCTTTCGAGCAGGTGCCGCTTGACGCGATTGCCTTCCAGATAGCGGTTATCGTGGTGGGCTTGCCGCTCTATCTGGCGCACTGGCTATGGATGCAGTCGCTGGCTGCTCGTGAGGCGACGGAGCGCGTGAGCGCTGTGCGGCATCTCTTCCTGTACCTCACGCTCGGCCTCTTCCTCATTCCCCTCGTCAATAACCTTTACCACCTGGCCGAGACCGCGCTGCGGCTTCTCTTCGGGGAGACGAGCATCCGCTCCAATCCCTATTCTGACCCGGTGGAGGCGATGCTTCGCAACCTGGCGGCCATCGTGGTGCTGGGCGCGCTCTGGGCCTACCACCAGTTCATCGTATCGGGTGACGCGAGGGCGGGCCTCATCGCCGGAACGTCCGCCACCATACGGCGGCTGTACTACTTTTTCTTCAGCGGGGTGGGGGTTGGGCTGACGACCGCAGGCATCGTAGACCTGCTGAGTACACTCTTCTACATGATTGCTCCCAGTTCGGGCATCGTCCAGGGGCCGGATTTCGCCACGCCTATCGTCCTCGTGGCGATGGGTCTCCTCCTGTGGCTGTGGTTCTGGACACGCGCGCAAAGGCTCTTCGTCAGTGGCGTGGAGGAGGAGCAGCGGTCAGCGCTGAGAAAGTTCTACCTCTACGCGGTCGTCTTCGTCGCGGTGCTGGGGGTTGTCAGCAACGCGAGCCTGATGCTGGGCGGGCTGCTCCGCCGCCTGCTGGGACTGCCTGCCGAGGGCGACGTTCGCGGCCCCCTCGCCGCCGTGCTGGGGCTGGCGATTCCCTGGGTCTACCACACCTACGTGCTGCGGAACGACGCGCTGGTTGCGCGGGAGGCTCCCCGGCAGGCAGCGGTGCGGCGGCTGTATCTATACCTCGTGGCGGCTGTGGGATTCGCGGCCCTGCTCACGGGGCTGGCGGGGCTTGTCAGCGTCCTCATCCGCTCGCTGGATAGACAGCCTTTCGTCGGCGATTTGAGGGAGCAACTGGCGTGGTTCACCGCCGCGCTCATCGTCGGCCTGCCCGTGTGGCTGCTTCCCTGGCGCAGCGCGCAACTGGCGGCAATGATGCCGGAGGGAGCACAGGAGCGGCGTTCGCTGGTCCGTAGAATCTACCTGTACTTCTACATCTTCGTCGCCACGATGTCGGCACTGAGCGCGGCCATCTACGTGGTCTATCAACTGTTGAGCCTGGCACTTGGCGAGCGCGGCGGCACCACCCTGCTGAGTGACTTGGGGCACGCTGTCGCCTTCATTCTCATTGCCGTCGCCGTCTGGCTCTATCACGGCTACGTGCTCCGCGAGGATGGGCGGCTGGCCCGACAGGAGCAGATGGAACAACTCTCGACCTTGCGAGTGGCTGTGGTAGACATGGGGGAGGGCCACTTCGGGCGCGCCCTGCTGGACCGCCTGCGCCTCGAACTACCGGGGCTTCAACTTGTCCCCGTCGGGCTGACTGAGACGGCAGCGGCGGCGATGGGTGCCCCGGTTGGAGGAGCGCTTGCCGAACAGTTGGCCGGGGCGAGCATCATTGCCGGACCCTGGATGATGGCCGCGCCGGACCTCGTTGGCGGCACGGCAGCCCAGGAGAGCGCCCGGACGATTGCCGCCGCTCCGGCCCGCAAGCTCCTCGTGCCTGCGCCCATTGCGGGGTGGGAGTGGGTGGGCACTGAAGCAGGGGATGTAGGCGGTCTGGTGCAGCAGACAGTCGCGGCGGTGCGGCAGATTGTGGAGGGCGAAGAGGTCAGGAGCAACCGCTTCAGCAGCGCAGGAGTCGTCGTCCTCGCTATCCTCGGTGCGCTTTTCCTCCTGTGCGTCCTGACGAGCCTGTTCAATTTTGTGCCGAGCCTCTTCTACTGACGATGGGGGACAGGGTTGGAGCGCAGGCTCGTGCCCTGAATGTGCGTGGAATAAGCACTACGAGGCTATATGAAACGATGAAAGAGGAGTATGACTTTAGTCAAGGTAAGCGCGGAGCCGTTGACCTGACGCCGCCCGGCAAGACCCGAATCACAATTCGTCTTGACGATGAGGTCTTGCAATGGTTTCGGGACGAGGTTCACGCGGCAGGGGGTGGCAACTACCAGGCTCTAATCAACGATGCCTTGCGGGAGTATGTTCAGAAATTCAGGGAGCAAGCACCCTAGCAAGAAGCCAGCGCCACCCCGAAGGAGTGGCGCTGGCGAGAAGAAGTATTCTGGTTTACTGGGCGTTCTCGGTGATTTGGGATTGAGCCGTCCGCACCTGAATCTTGCGCGGCTTCACCGCCTCGCTCTTGGGCAGGTGCAGGGTCAGGATACCGTTGTTGTAGGTCGCCTCAACGTGGTCGGCGTCCAGCGGCACCTGAAGGTTGAAGCGGCGATGGAACTGGCCGCGCGGCAACTCGAAGAGAATCCAGTTGCGCCCGCTCTGACCATTCTGACCATTGTGGCCGTTCTGCCCGTTCTGCCCGTTCTGCCCGTTGGAGCGCTGCGGCTGCTGGAAATGGCCGGAGATGGTCAGGGTGTCCTGCTCGAAGGTGATATCCACGTTGTCGGGGTTGACGCCCGGCAGGGCCAACTCAAGCACGACCTCGTCCTGGCTTTCCCAGGCGTTTGCCGGGGGCACGAAGAGTCGCCCGTCTTGCGCGGTTGGGTTGCCCTGGTTGCGAACGAAGCTATCCTGAAGAAGGCGGTCCATCGCTTCGCGCAGGGTCAGGAACTCGCTACTGAGCATGGTGTTTCCTCCTTATGATGGTTTGAACGGTACGGTAGGATAGATAGGTTGGCTGAAGGGTTACGATTCGCTGCGGACCTGTATCCGCTTCACGGCGGACTCGCCCGTCTTGGGCAGGCGCAGCGTGAGCACACCATTGTCGTACTCGGCGGTGGCCTGCTCCGTGTTGACGCTGGCGGGGAGGCGAATCGAGCGGCGGAAGCTGCCCGTGTGTCGCTCGCGCAAGTGGTAGGTGTCCTCCTTGCGCTCCTGCTCCTCCTCCATCGTGCCGCGCAGGGTCAGCACATCGCCCTGGACCGTCACGTCAACCTGCTCAGGGGTGTAACCGGGGATGGCGGCCTGCACGACCAACTCGTCCTCCCGCTCCATAATGTCTAGCGTGGGCAACCCGGCCTTCGCGCCGTTGAAGGTCAGCGGCTGGAAGAGGGGGTCGTTGAAGAAGCGGTCCATCGAGTTTTGCAACGTCATGATGTCCTGTAGCGGATTCCAGCGAGTGATACTCATAGAGCATACCTCCTTTCATCAGCATTTCGTCTCGGACCTCGCTGTCCTGACTATTTTTTAGCAAGCGTAGCTTAGAGAAAAATTAGAGCAAGATTAATCCAAGATTAGAATTGGCACTCTATATAAGCGAGTGCTAGAATCCGAGACGGCCTACTCCGCGTCTTTCCGAGGAGCTATGACTGCCCAATCACGACCCGCCAATCAGCTTCGCACCTTCCTCGACATGATAAAGTTCGAGCACACCATCTTCGCGCTGCCCTTCGCCTACATCGGCATGGTGCTCGCCGCCGGGGAGTGGCCGAGTTGGTGGGATTTCTTCTGGATTACGGTGGCGATGGCCTCGGCCCGCACGCTGGCGATGGCGGTCAACCGCGCCGCGGACGCCGCCATAGACGCGCGCAACCCGCGCACCGCGAACCGCCCCATCCCTGCCGGGAAGATGAGCGTGGGCACGGTCTGGGCCGTCGCCGCGCTCTCCCTCGTCATCTTTGGCATCGCCGCGTGGAATCTCCACCCTTTCGTGCGGCTGCTGGCCCCGCTCGCGCTCTTCGCTCTCGTCTTCTACAGCTACACCAAGCGCTTCACCTGGCTCAGTCACTGGTGGCTGGGGGTGACGGACGGCGCGGCGGCGGCGGGCGGCTGGGCCGCCGTGCGCGGCGACCTCGGCCTGCCCGCGTGGCTGCTGTGGGGTGCGGTCACGGCGTGGATCGCGGGTTTCGACCTCATCTACGCCTGCCAGGACGTGGAATTTGACCGTGCCGAGGGGCTGCACTCCTTCCCGCGCCGCTTCGGCGTGGCGGCTGCCCTGAACATGGCGCGGCTCATGCACGTTCTGACCGCCCTTCTGCTCGCCGCCGCAGGCTACGTGACGGACCTCGGCTGGCCCTACTGGATTGCGTGGGCCATCGCCGCCGCGCTGCTGGCCTACGAGAACTCGCTGGTCAGGCCGGACGACCTCTCGAAGGTGGACCTCGCGTTTTTCACCGTCAACGGCTACATCGCTATCATCGTCTTCGTCGGTGTGCTGCTGGGGGTCTACATCGGATGACCTGTAGAAGAAAGATGGGAGAGAGACGTTGGAGCGCGTGATGCTTGGTACAAGTGAGGTGGGCACTCTGCTCCTCATCGGCAGTGTGATTGTCTTTATAGGCTTGGTCATCGTGATCCGGCAGGAGTGGAAGAAGTGACTTTACGCTCTGAATAGTTCGAAGCCAGCAGGAGGGGCTGAGGTACATACAACTGCTGCGAGGCGCTACCCCTCTTCATCTGTTTGTCAACTCTTAATGGGGCCAATTGCTAGTTGCGTTTTGTCTTTTCTGGAACTATGCTCTAAAATGGAATCAGTAGAAACCGCCCTGGCTGCTTATCTAAGCAGTTGAGGAGCTGTGCTTTCTCATCTCTACCGCCCGCTTGCTCTCTATAGAGCTTGTGTGCTTTGCGTTGTCCGCCTGTGGCGCAAGCATCCGTAAGTCCAAATAGCGTGTAGGTGTGGCGTGCCATTCCGGCGGGTGAAACCATTTACAGGGGGAAAACCTCATACACTTACAGGTTCGTTCGTCGTCGCCGTTCTCGTATTTACCAGGGAGGACAACATAGCACATGCGACACTACGTCATCTTCGATGGACACTGCGCCGCTTGTAGTTCCGTCGCCACCGATATTGCCTCCTCCGCATACGGTACAATCGAATTGATTAGCATCCACAGCGATGAAGCCAAGTGCCTGCTGGACTATGCTTTACCGCAAGGCTGGACCTTTGCACCCTACTTTGTCTCTGTGAATGCAGAGGACGTGCAAGCCTGGACCGGGGCCATGGCTGGCCTCCATCTGGCTGCCGTGATTGGTTTCCGGCGTGCGTTCGAGATCATGCAGCGGCACCGCCTCTTTATCACCCCAAATGAGATACGGGTGCTCCCGCGATTCTCCTCGTCCCGGCGGCTTCTGCTGAAGGGCGGCGCGGCGCTCTGGCTCGCGAGCGCCCTGCCGCGGGTGCCTGGCCGTTCCGGCTGGTCGCCCAGCGTCGCGGAGGCGGCCCCGAACATGCTGGGCAAACTCGGGCCGCAATATCCCCTCGGCCTCTCGAATGTCAGCGCATCCAACATCGCGAGCTTCGCGCAGAACATTCTGCGGCTCCCTTACGATGGGCAGCAGAAATTTGCCCCCATCTATACACAAGCCATCGTGCATAACACGGCCCAAACACAGGGTCCGCCCGGAGATGCCTCATGGTGTGGCAGCGCCGACAGCGAGGCCAATTTGGGCCATAAGGGTGTCATCAGGCAGGTCTCGGCCCACGATCACCAGTTTGGCAGGCGAAACATCACCGTGGGAGCCTACCCGCTTGACGCCCCCAACAACAGCTACATCTCCCGTCATACCCAACAGATCTTCTACTTCTACAACGAGCCGGAGGCGGGCGCGAGACCGTACAAGAATGTGGCGGCTGGTTGTTCCCCTTGTAACACCTTTTCCCCTGAGTTCGATCCTGCAACCCAGGCCCCGCGAATTGATCCCGACGCCGCAGGCGTTGAAAGCCCCTTCTTCTGGAATGCCACCGGGACACCTTACCAGAGTACAGACTGTGTGGACACAGTGGCGACGCCCAAGGCCATCCGGGCATCGGCCTTGGGCAAGCTCTTCCTCAGATATAAGGCGCGGATTGAGCAGAAAACCGATGGCGTGGGTAACAACAGGGGACACATCCTGCTTCCCCCCGCCGCGATCCGTCCTGAGTTGGGGGCACACCCGGAGCCAACGGGAACGACCAGCGCCTATTGGACAACATTCTATGACTACGTTCACAAGAATGCTGGCGGTGCCAGCTATCCCAGTGTCACGGTGGAGCAGTTGCGCGCACTGCACACGCACTATTATCACTGGCCGCCAAGGGATGACGCCAAGACCTACAATAATGGTGCATGGGATGCCGTGCGCCCAACTGCACAGGGTATCCACGACATCCGCAAGGGTGTGGAGTGGTATCGCTCGACCTATTTCACCGCTGGACTACCCTTGCCACTGGACTACATCTTGAGCGAGATGGGGCCGGACTGGATTAAGAAGGGTGGTCTGCGCGACCAGCCATACGATGCAGACGGTGTCATCTGGGCGGCTGGCTTTCCAAACCTGAGGTTGGGAATGGCTCACTGGAATACCTGGCTCCGCTGGCTCACGCGCAACGCCGAGAAGGACCTGAATCTCGCCACCGGCCAATCCGTCTACGCGATGGCTCACACTCTGGATGGCTCTCCGTTCATGTACCAACTCAGCAGTGTCGGCCCGGGCCAACTGACTGCTACCACGCGCAACCAAGTCTATTTCAACTTTGATACGTACACGAGACCAACCTACGTGGGGTGTCCCGTACATGAGGCATCGGGCCTGGGTGAAGGCAGGGCAACTAGCGCCTGGAATAACTGGACCTACTTTGGTGGCAAAGCGCACACTACGGGTGACACCTACTACTTTGCCCCACTAGGCGCTCTCTACCACGTCTGGTCCCACATCGGCGGCGATCCAGTCACCTCCACGATTGGGCAGGGCTGGTTCTATGATGGGGCAACGGCTGGGGTGAAGGGGGATGTGGTACTTGACATTCCCGGCTCGTCCACTCAGCCCTGGAGCACCGTCTACATTCCCATCGCCAAGAATCACCTCAACACGGAATCCAATTTCCGTTACTTTTTCGACTGGGTCAAACCGGACGGCACCCTGCACCGAACTGGCGGAATAGATTTGGCCTCGGAATTCATTCCTCACCCGAAGTCGTATAGCGATCTCAAGGTACTGCCTACCGACCCAGACGTGTTCGTTCCCACAGCGGGTATGGCTCCACTGCTCGTCTATTCCACGTCCCCGAAGCCTGGTGTCAAACTGCGAATCACTCGGGAGTCTAATCCTGGTTACGACAACATGGGTGTTTCCATCGGGCGTCCGAGTGTGCTCGGAGGGGTAGGCTGCACCTGGACTCCGTACCAGTAATTCAACCCATACCCACCCTATAGAGTGGATTATCCGGCTGGTACCATCAAGGTCGGCTAGTTGGGCTAGAAGCACTCGCTTACGAGCGGGGGCTTTTTGTTGGCCTGAAACAGGCATCCTATACTCTCCGCAGATAGAGTGGTACAAATGAGGCTGATATGAATACGGCACGGGAGGGAAAATCCCTCCTCATCTTCGATGGTCACTGAGGCTTCTGAACGAGCACGATGCGCCTCGTGAAGGCGCTTGACCGCTGGAACCGCCTGGATGTCGCCCCTTTCCAGGACGAGGCTGCCCTTGCCCGCGCCGGGTTGACCCTGGAGCAGGGCGGGAGCGCGGCCTGGCTCCTCCTGCCCGACGGCACGCGCTATCGTGGCGCGGCTGCCGCATGGGCCGCCATCGCCGTCGCTGTGCCCGTGCTGGGCGACCTGCTGCTGGCCCTCTATCACCTGCCCCTCGTTCGCCCCGTCCAGGACGCGGTCTATCGCTGGTTCGTCCGCAACCGGGGCCGCCTGCCCGCCGGGCCTCCCTATCTGAACGACGAGCAACCGCGCCATGAGTAAGATTCTCGTCTCCGGCCTGACCAATATAGAGACCACTTTACAGGTCGAGGGCTTCCCCATCCCCTACTTTCCCGTGCGCTATCCTTTCTTTGGGATACGGAGTCTCGTCGCGGGCGTGGGCTATAACGTCGCCAAAGCGCTAGCCGTGCTGGGGGACGAGGTTCATTTCGCTACTATGATTGGCACGGACGTGGCGGGCGGCATCGTGAAGCGCGAACTGGCATCGCTCGGCCTCTCGACAGCCTTCGTGGACGAGCAGATGGAGCAGACAGCGCAATCGGTCATCCTCTACGACCACGAGGGGCAGCGCCAGATTCACACCGACCTGAAGGACATCCAGACGCGGAGTTACCCCGAAGCGCGCTTTGAGGAGGCGCTGGAGGGCTGCTCGCTGGCGGTCCTCGCCAACATCAACTTCTCGCGCCGGTTTTTGCAAAAGGTGAAGGAGCGGGGCATCCCCATCGCCACTGATGTTCACGCGCTGCATGACCTGGACGACGAGTACAACCGGGACTTCATGGCCGCCGCCGATGTGCTCTTCATGAGCGACGCCCGCCTGCCGCACCCGCCGGAACAGTGGGCCGCGATGGTGATGGAGCGCTACGCTCCAGAAATCCTGGTCATCGGCATGGGTGCTCAGGGCGCGCTGCTCTCGGTGAGGCGCGACGGCTTCACGGGCATCTTTCCGGCGGTTATGACGCGGCCCGTCGTCAATACCATTGGCGCGGGCGACGCGCTCTTTTCCGCTTTCGTTCACTTCCACAACCAGACCGGGGCACCGTACCACTCGCTCCGAAAGGCCATAGCCTTCGCCTCCTACAAGATTGGCGAGGACGGAGCCGCGAACGGTTTTCTGGACGAGGCGGCACTGGACGTGCTGTACCACGAAATAGCAGAGGGAACGTAGAGCCATTCCCTCATGAGAAAGGAACCAGAGATGCGTTACCGCACCTTCGGGCGAACCGGATGGCAGGTCAGCGAGATTGGCTATGGAATGTGGGGAATGGGCGGGTGGACAGGCTCAGATGACGAGCAGTCGCTGGAGGCCCTGCAACTCGCGGTAAATCTGGGCTGTAACTTTTATGACACGGCCTGGGGATATGGCGAGGGCCACAGTGAGGGGTTGCTGGGGAAGCTGGTACGTGCCAATCCCGATAAGACGCTCTACGCCGCGACCAAGATTCCTCCCAAGAACTTCCAATGGCCTTCTCGCCGTGGCGATTCGCTGGACGAGGCATTCCCGCCCGACCACATACGCGAGTACGTCGAGAAGAGCCTGGCAAACCTCGACCTACCCTATGTGGACCTCATTCAGTTTCACGTCTGGGAGGATGCATGGGCCAACGACGAAGGCTGGCAACGCGCAGTGGAGGCGCTCAAGGCGGAGGGATTGGTGCGGGCGGTAGGCATCAGTATCAATCGTTGGGAACCCTGGAACGCGCTGGCGACGCTTCGAACGGGCCTGATAGATGCCGTTCAGGTCATCTACAACATCTTCGATCAGGCCCCGGAAGATGAGCTATTTCCCCTCTGCCGCGAGTTGAATATTGGCGTCATCGCCCGTGTTCCCTTCGATGAAGGCTCGCTCACCGGCACGCTCACCAAAGAGAGTCGGTGGCCCGAAGGCGATTGGCGCAACAGCTACTTTGTCCCCGAAAACCTCATTCCCAGTGTCGAGCGTGCCGATGCGCTGCGGCCCCTACTGCCGGACGGCATGTCGTTACCTGAGATGGCCCTGCGGTTCATCCTCTCGAACCCCGATGTGAGCACGATTATTCCGGGGATGCGTAGCCCCAGGCATGTGCAATCCAACATCGCCACAAGCGACGCTGGCCCGCTCGCGTCCGACCTGCTGCACGACCTTCGCCAGCACCGCTGGGACCGCGAGCCAACCAGGTGGTCGCAGTGAAGTGATGGAATAGCCAAAGAGCGGCAGCCAGGGTTGTGGGCAGTTCGTCGAGATGCTAGAAAAGAAAGAAAAGCTGCATCCGTAGGCTTGCGCTGGACGCTTGTAGCGGAAGAGGGAAGAAGATATGACAGGTGAACCGTTTGCCCGGCTGGATGGGCAGGTGGCGCTGGTGACGGGCGCGGGGCGCGGCATTGGCCGTGCTATCGCTTGGGAGCTGGCACGCGCGGGTGCCCGCGTTGGCGTCAATGACGTGGACGCCGCGACTGCCGAAGAGACCACTGCTCTGATTCGAGCCGATGGCGGCGAGGCCATCACCCTGCCTGGCGACGTTAGCCGCGAGGACGAGGTGCGCCGGATGGTCGCCCGCCTCGTGGAGGAGTGGGGCGGCGTCACCATCGCGGTCAACAACGCGGGCATCGAGCCAAAGGCGAGCGTCCTCGATATGACTGCCGAGGATTTCCGCCGCACCCTGGACGTGAACCTGACGGGCACCTTCCTCGTCACGCGCGAGGTCGCTCGCCGAATGCGCGAGGCGGGGAGCGGCGGCAGCATTGTCAACATCTCCAGCATCGCGGGCGTTCAGGGTTGGCTACCCCTCGCCGCGAACTACACCGCCTCCAAGGCGGGGGTCTTCGGCTTCGCCAAGGAGGCCGCGCGCGAGCTTGCCGCCTACAACATCCGCGTGAACTCGGTCTGCCCCGGCGTCATCGTTACGCCCATGACGGAGGCTTCGCGTAGTAATCCCGATATAGTATTGCGGTGGATGCAGGAGATTCCCATGCGCCGCTTTGGCGACCCGGAGGAGGTCGCAACGGTGGTCCGCTTTCTTGCCAGCGACGCCGCCAGCTACATCACGGGCCAATCGCTTTTCGTGGATGGTGGCAAGCAGCCGCACTAATCCGTTCCAGCTAGCAGTTGCATCCCTGACTCTCCTACACGATAATTCTAGAGTCTTCGGGGAGGCTGTCTTCTCGCGTCACCCTGGAAAGGGCTGAATTGTGCGAACCTCACCGCTCCGCGTCACCTGGCTCATCCTCGCCCTGCTGCTTTGTGGGCTGGCTGGCGTTATGCTCACTGTCCAGCCCGTGACTGCACAGTCCGGGAGTGGCGGGGAGGGGGTGCCCAAGCTTCAACTCGTAGGGCAGGTTGGCGGGATTATTCGTGCCGCCGATGTGCGCGAACCCTATGCCTATGTGGGGCTTGGTCCACAGTTCGCGGTGCTCGACCTTTCAAACCCGGAACACCCGCACCGAGTTGGTTCCACAATCCTTTCCGCGCTCATCAATGCCATTGTTATCGAGGGAGAGTATGCCTACGTTGCTACCAATGATGGCCTTCACGTTATCAACTTGCAGAACCCGGCAAAACCTTCGCGTGCGGGTCATCTTCCCCTTGCATTCGCCCACAACGTCGCCATAGATGGCAGGTATGCCTATGTCTCGGCGGGCCAATACGGCGTTGCCGAACGCGGATTCCACATCGTAGATATTTCTCTCCCTCATCAGCCGCGCGCTGTATCCTTCTGGAGTGGTCCGGCCTACGGAGTAGCCGTTCAGGATGGCTTGGTCTACGTCACGTCCCCTGTCGCCACGAGCGGCGGATTGACGATTGTTGATGCAAGCGACCCGCCTGCCCCCGTGACGGTCGGAGCGTTGGACCTTGAGAGGGGCGATTCCGATATTGTCGTGAGAGATGGGTACGCCTACATCGCTGTCGGGCCGACTTTGGATTATCAATCCGTTCTCCTATACGTCATCAACGTATCGGTTCCTGCCACGCCGCGCGAGGAGAGCGTGCATTACCACTCCTTCTATCAGGGTGCGGGAATGGAAGAGATAGCGCTCGCGCTGGTGGGGCAACATGCTTACATTGCGGGCGTGACCCTTCGCGCGCATGACGTGAGCAACCCGGCACAACCCGTAGAGCTTCCCATATCGCAACGTATAGAGGCGGATGGACTGGTCGTCACCGATGGATTTCTCTATACCTTTACCAGGGGAAGCAAGTTCTCCATCTTCGAGAAGCAATCACCCACCTCCTTCAGGCAGGCAGGGCACCTCGAAAGTATTGCCCAGGCAAGGGACATAACGTTG
>DASVVH010000565.1:0-15591 GCA_036386615.1 Ardenticatenaceae bacterium | reverse complement strand
GGCGGAATTGTTTATGTGAATAGGACTGACTAAGGCGCAACGTTCCATAGCCTGAGCAGAAACACCCCTGCTTAACACCTCACCCCTCCAGAAGACGGCTCGGTACGAGGAGCGGCGCACCTTGATCAAGATGCGCCGCTTCACTTTATGATAACCAGCTAGCCCCGCCGACACCAGTTTTGACCAATTCCTCAGGATTTTGGCACTTGAGGTCTTTTATTATATGAGAACTATAGTTTTTCTCGCCTACTGTCGTAATCCGTAATCCGTAATCCGTTAGCGGTCATCGGTCGTCGGTCGTTGGTCGTCCACAAAGGAGGAAACCATGAGCCGTCTCACACCCAAACAACAACTCTTTATCACAGAATACCTGCAATGCTGGAACGGGACCGAAGCCGCTCGCCGCGCGGGTTACTCGCCCCATAGCGCGCGGCAACAGGCATCCAGTCTACTCCAATTGCCCAAAATCATGTCAGCCATTGAGCAACGCCTTGGCGAGCACGTCATGACCGCCGACGAGGCCCTGGCACGTCTCGCTCAACTGGCCCGTGCCGACCTGAGCACCTACCTGATGGTCGAACACGACGAGCAGGGCCGGGAACGAATTCGCTTTGATTTCGCGCGCATGAAACAGGAGGATCAAGGTCATCTGATTCGCTCAGTACGTATCAACGGCACCTATGTCAATAAGTTGGAGTTCTTCAACACGCAGAAAGCGCTCCTGGTGCTGGCACAATCACTCCTGCGCGCCTCACAGCCCGCCCCTCAAGAACAGGCTGAAGACAACCAGATGTCCCTGGCCGACTGGGAACTCCTCATAGAATCGCGCATGGATGACATGACACGATTAATTTCAATGTCAACAAATGTACATATCTTGGAGGCAAAACAACATGAAGACGACTCGACGCTGGAAATTTCTCTACCTGGGGCTTGACCTCCCCGCCATCACAGGCATGGAAAGCGCCGCCTGGGAAACCTTTCAATTCGAGCATCTCAACGACGACAGTCGCTTTCGCATCGAATGCAAGAGCCGCCAGATAGCCTGGTCCTGGACCGTCGCCGCCGAGGCCATCGCCGACGCCTGCGACGCCTTCTCGCCGCGCGGCACCCTGTTCACGAGCATCAACCTGGAGGAGGCCAAAGAAAAGATACGCTACGCCCGCCACATCTTCATGCACCTCAAGGTCGTGCTGAACCTGCCCAAACTCATCCGCGAGAGCGAGACCACCCTCGAATGGAACAACGGCGCGCGCCTCATCAGCCTGCCCGCCACCCCCCCGCGCGGCAAAGCAGGCATGAACCTCGTCCTCGACGAGTTCGCCCACGTTCGGGACGACCGCGCCATCTACCAGGCCGCCCTGCCCGTCCTCTCGCGCGGCGGGCGCATCCGCATAGGCTCCAGCCCCCTCGGAGCCAACGGCCTCTTCTGGGAACTCTTCGAGCGCCCGATGGGCGGCTTCACAGGCTTCACCCGCAAGCGCACCCCCTGGTGGGAGGTCCACGCCCTCTCCACCAACACCCGCGAGGCCCAAGCCGCCGCCCCCACCCTCCCCACGCGCCAGCGTGTCGAGCGCTGGGGCCGCGAACCCCTCAGGGCCATCTACGCCAACATGCCCGAAGAAGACTTCCAGTGCGAGTACGAAGCCATCTTCGGCGACGAGCGCAGCGCCTGGATATCCTGGGACGAAATCCGCGCCAACCAGACCCCCGAACTCCTCTGGCTCCACGCGCGCGGCTCCGGCAGGCGCGTGGACGGCCCCCTCGACGCCATCCGCCGCCTCGCCCTCCTCGTCCGCACGCGTCAGGTCGAAAACGTCCTCGCGGCGGGCGTGGACGTGGGCCGCACCCGCGACGCCACCGAACTCTTCGTCGTCGGCCTCAGCACCGTCGGCAGCTTCCCCCTGCGCCTCGCCATCACCCTCGACAAAATGGCCTTTGACGAGCAGGCCCTCGTCCTCTCCGAAGCCCTCCGCGAGCTACCCATCGCCCGCATGCTCGTGGACCAGACAGGCATCGGGCGCAACCTCGCCGAGACCATGCGCCGCCGCTTCCCCGCCAAAGTCGCGGGCGTAGACTTCACCCTCGGCACCAAACAACTCTGGGCCACCGACGCCAAGATGCTCCTCCAGCAGCAGCGCGCCCCGCTCCCCGTCGAGCGCGACATCGCCTACCAGATACACAGCATCAAGCGCCTCGTCACCGCCTCCCGCAACCTCATCTTCGACGCCGAGCGCAGCGTACACGGGCATAGTGACAAATTCTGGGCCTGGGCCTTGGCCCTCTCCGCCGCCCAATCCCGCCGCGCCCCCATGCGCCAGTCGAACTACCTCTATGGTAACGACGATTAGAGGCGGCCCTTGTGGTCTCATAACCGTAGGGGCACGGCATGCCGTGCCCCTTCACGGGGGTATTGCGGCAATGGCAAGCACGCCACCCTCCGCCTGTCATGCTGAGCGGAGCGAAGCATCCAGCCAGGATCTACACGAGGCTGGGCGATTCGGCGCTTCTCATCTTACACATAGAGACCAAGTCGTTAGCGGTCGTTGGTCGTCGGTCGTCGGTTGTCCTCTGCACCTCGCAGGCAGCTTGTAGCGCCATAGTGGATTAGGCTATAGTTTGAGCCGTTGCCGGTTCTACCAAACCTTGATAGTAGGAGGATACAATGGCGAGGCAATGCACACACCTGGACGAGATTCAAAACGTCAAACCCGCCAGCCTCGGCTGCGAGGAATGTCTGAAGATGGGCGACTACTGGGTTCACCTGCGCCTCTGCCTCACCTGCGGGCACGTCGGCTGCTGCGATAGCTCCAAGAACAAACACGCCACCAAACACTTTCACGCCACCGAGCACCCCATCATCCGCTCGCACGAGCGGGGCGAAAACTGGCGCTGGTGCTACATGGACCAAATGGTCGTATAGATGAGCCTCCTCTGGGCCGGAAAACCAGAAGGGGGCAGATGCTGCCTGGCATCTACCCCCCTCTGGACGTGTGACTCAACCACGTCTCTATTACACTCCGAACGGCCCCTTTTGTATAGATGCACCCGTACCCTTGACAAAGTACACCCGTACCATCCGCCCGCCGTTCGCTCTAGCAGCCCCTTGCGTCTTTGCGCCTTCGCCTAAAGCGCCTACCGTTGGTGCGTTATGCCGTTAATCCGTTAGCGGTCGTCGGTCGTCCATCGTCGGTCGTCGCCGTCACGGCGTCGGCGTGTCGGCCCGGTGCTCGTACTCTATCACCCTCGTCGTGTAGGCGACCGTCTCGTCGCCTACGAAGCGGCGGACGAGACGCAAGGCCATGTCCATCCCTGCCGAGACGCCCGAACTGGTGAGAACCGTTCCGTTATCCACGAAGCGCATATCCGGCGCGACGGAGACCTCCTCGTAGGCGGCGAGCGCGTCCAGTGCCTCGTTGCTCGCCGTCGCGGTGTACCCGTTCAAGCGCCCCGCCTCGGCCAGCAGAATGGCTCCCGACGAGACCGAAGCCAGCGCGTAGCGCGGTTTGACCTCCCGCAGCCACCCCATGATGCGCGAATCCTGCTTGACCTGCTCCGTGCCCGGCCCACCGGGCACGATGAGCACGTGCAGTTCCGGGTGGTCGTCAATGGTGTAGTCAGGCAGCACCCGCAGCCCGCCGCGCGTCGTGGCGGGTTCGGACGACCCGGCAATCACCTTGACCTGGAACGCGCCCGGCGTCGGGCTGCTCTGCCCTCCTGAGACGGCAAAGACCTCGAACGGTCCTGTAAAATCCAGCAACTCCACCCGGTCATAGATGAAGATGCCGACTGTTAGGGGAAATTCCATCTGGTTTCACCTCACAAGGTGTTGTCGTCACTTAGCTCATGGCGGCGATATTTTGCGGCAAGAGGAACCGTAACGCAATATGGAGGCGGTACGCCCACGCCGATTCGGTGTGCGCCGCGCCCTCCCCTTCAACGTACAGCAAGTCCCGACCCACCTCCAGCCCTTCCGCCATGAGCAGGTCGCGCAGGCGTCGGGCATCCTGCAACTCCTCGTCGCCTTCCAGCGTCCCCGTGTCCACGTATAGCTTCCGCCCCTCCGTGAAGGACGACTGCTCGATGAAGGAGTAGATGGCGCGGTCAGCGAACCAGCACGACGGACTCAGCGCCCCCGCGAAGCCGAAGACTTCAGGGTAGCGGAAGAAGGCGTAGAGCGTAATCAGCCCACCCATCGAGGAACCCATTATTCCCGTGCTGGCGCGGTCGGGCAGCGTGCGGAAGTTCATGTCAATCGCTGGCTTCAGCGTCTCGACGATGAACGCCGTGTATTTATCGCCGCGCAGTTCGGTGTCATCGCAGGGGAAGGGGCAGCACTCGGCCAGCCGTTCCCCGCCCCGGTTCGGAATCCCGACGACAATGGCCTCAACGCCATGCTGGGCCAGCATCTCCATCGCCTCGTCCACCTGCCACTCGCCACTGAAGCTCATGGACTCGTCGAAGAGGTTCTGCGCGTCGTGCATGTAGATAACGGGATACCGCTTCTCCCCCTCGCTGTAGGACGGCGGAAGGTAAACCGTGATGTCCCGCGCGTTCTCCAACTGCGGGCTGTACACGTTTTCGAGCACCACGACGGTCCCCGTAATTGTCTCGCCTGTTAACTTGGTCATCATTTTCGTCCTCTTTCTAGTAACTCACTATCGTGCCAAGATGGCATCATGCTATGGATAATTCGGTTTGGTTAGTGTGCCGTAGGTTACACATTGTTTCACCTACGGCGTCTACTCATTAGATTCAGGTAAGTCGTAGAGTCCGAAGGACGGCGAAACTGGTAGCCGGGGTGGAGAGGCGCAGACGACGCGCCGCGTAACCCTCGGCGACCCCCTATGCAAGCCGCCATGCTGTTCCATTCGTCCTTCGTCTTTCGTCTTGCGCTTACCACTGCGCTTCGAGAATCACGGCGCTCGGCCCGTGCATCAACAGGTGCGTTGCATCGAGGCTTACCGCCTCGGACCCCGCGCCGCCGTACTGCGCCTCCTCGCTGGACAGGCGCAGCCGCCACTCGTAGCCCCGGCTCAGGCCGTGCTGGCCCAGATCGAGCCGCAGCGTCCCGCGAAGGTTCAGAATGACGAGCAGCATCGCGCCGCTCGTGCTCCCGCGCCGCACGCCAACCGCGTCCCGACCCAGCGCGATGGCCTCCGTATACCCTCGCTCCCGGTTCCGAGCGGCGGGGTGCGCCTTGCGTAAGGCAAGTACATCGCGGTAGAGGCGGAGGACGCCCGCGTGCGGCTCCCGTTCAAGCTCCTCCCAATTCAGCTTCGAGCGCGTGAACGTCTCGCGCGCCTGCGGGTCGGGAATCTGCTCGCGCCTCGCCTCGTCCGCGAAAGCGGAGAAACCCTTGAACTCGGCCCGCCGCCCCTCAGTCACCAGCCGCCCCAACTCCTCGTCGTAATCCGTGAAGAAGAGGAAAGGGCTGGACGCGGCCCACTCCTGCCCCATGAAGAGCATCGGCGTGGCGGGGTCGAGCAGGTTGAAAGCCGAGGCCGCGCGGAACGCCGCCAACTCTATATCGTGGTTCAGCCGTTCGCCCATCGCGCGGTTGCCAATCTGGTCGTGGTTCTGAATGTGCCGCACGAAGGCAGGGTACGGAATGGCGCTGGCGGGCGTGCCCCACTGTTCCTCTGTGGTCAACCTCCGCTGCCCCTCGTAGAACCAGCCGCGCTGCACTGTGGAGGCGATATCCTCCGCCTCGCCCGTGTAGTCGCCGTAGTAGCCCTCGTTGTCGCCCGCGAGCGCGCTTCGCAACTGGTGGTGCAGGTCATCGGCCCACACGCCATCTAAACCCCAGCCGCCCGCCTCGCGTGGCGTGAGAATCTGCGCGTCGTTGTTCTCGTTCTCCGCGATGAGCACGATGGTGCGCTCCGGCAATCCCTCGTGCGCGCGCTCGGATAGCTCGCGGAGGAGGTGAACCTCGCTGTCATCCTTAATCTCGTGAGTCGCGTCCAGCCGCAGCCCGTCAATGTGGTACTCGCGCAGCCAGTAGAGCGCGTTGCCGATGAAGAAGTCGCGCACCGGGCCTGCGTTCGGCCCATCGTAGTTAATCGCCTCGCCCCAGGGCGTGTGGTGCCTATCCGTAAAGTAGTGCTCCGAGTAGGCGCGCAGGTAATTCCCGTCCGGCCCCAGGTGGTTGTACACCACATCCAAGAGCACCGCGAGGCCCTGCGCGTGGGCCGCGTCCACCAGCCGTTGCAGGCCGCGCGGCCCACCGTAGGCGCGTGATGGGGCGTACAGGTCCACGCCGTCGTAGCCCCAGTTCCGCTCGCCCGGAAAATCCGCGACGGGCATGATTTCGATGGCTGTCGCGCCCAACTCACTGACGTGTTGCAGCTTGGAAATCAGCGCCTCAAAGGTGCCCTCAGGCGTGGCCGTCCCAACGTGAAGCTCGTAGACGACAAACTCCTCCATCGGCAGACCGCGCCACTGCCCGTCACTCCATTCAAAGTCCAGGTCCACCACCTCTGACGGGCCGTGAACGCCCTCCGGTTGGTAGCGGGAGGCGGGGTCCGGGAACGGCCCCTCGCCATCCACGCGGAACTTGTAGCGCGTTCCCACCTCCAGGCCGGGGATGAGCGCCGCGAAGTACCCCTCACCTTCCGGCTGTAGCGGATGGTCCGCGACCTCGCGCCCGCCCTCGTACAGCACCAACTCAACCTGCTCATGGCCCAACGCCCAGACGCGGAAGCACACGCCATCGCCTTCGAGGATGGCCCCGACAGTTCTGTTCTTATGCTTCGTTGTGGTCTGCATGGACCTCTCGCCTCTCATCTCTACGTGGCTGGCACAGCAGCGCAACGGATAGCGCCTCCAACTCGACTGTTCCTCCGGCATCATAGACGCGGGGCGGCGCGCCCGGCTCAGGATTCGCCGTATCAATCAGTACGGTCCACTCGTCAGTAAATCCTGAGCTTCCGTTAGGCAGGCTGAACGGCACCGTCTCCAGGCTGCCGTTGATGACGATGAGCAGCGTATCATCCACCACGGGTTCGCCGCGTTCCTCCCGCACGTTCAGCCCCTCGCCGCTCAGGAGCATCCCGAAGGTTCGCAGGTCACTCGCCCAGACACCGTTCGTTATCTCCTCCCGGTTCGGTAGGAGCCACTGGATATCTTTAATCTCGCTCCCCCGAATCTCGCGCCCCTGAAAGAACTTGGGCCGCCGCAGAACGGGGTGATGGTGGCGCAGCCGGACAAGGCGGCGCGTGAAGTCGAGCATCGCCTGCTCGCGCTCGTCCAGATTCCAGTCGAACCACGAGACTTCATTGTCCTGGCAGTAGGCGTTGTTGTTGCCGTGCTGCGTCCGCCCGAACTCGTCGCCGCCGTTAATCATCGGCACGCCCTGCGAGAAGAGCAGCGTCGTCAGGAAATTCCGTATCTGTTGGTCGCGCAGCGCGATAATCTTCGGGTCGTCGGTCTCGCCCTCCACCCCGAAGTTGTTAGAGATGTTGTGGCTCTCACCGTCGCGGTTCCCCTCCCCGTTTGCCTCGTTGTGCTTCTTGTTGTACGAAACGAGGTCGCGCAGGGTGAAGCCGTCATGCGCCGTCACGAAGTTGATGCTCGCGTAGGGGCGGCGTCCCGTCGTCTGGTACAGGTCGGACGAGCCACTGAGCCGCCATGCCAGCTCGCTCACGTTTCCGTCACCCGCGTTCCAGAACTTGCGAACCGTGTCGCGGTACTTGCCGTTCCACTCGGCCCACAGCACCGGGAAGTTCCCGACCTGATAGCCACCTTCGCCCACGTCCCAGGGTTCCGCGATGAGCTTGACCTGGCTGATGATGGGGTCCTGGTGGATGATGGTGAAGAAACTCGAAAGCTGGTCCACCTCGTGCAGCGTTCGCGCCAGCGCGGAGGCGAGGTCAAAGCGGAAGCCGTCAACGTGCATCTCCGTCACCCAGTAGCGCAGGCTGTCCATAATCATCTGGAGCGTGCGCGGGTGCATCACGTTCAGCGTATTGCCCGTGCCCGTGTAATCGAAGTAGAAGCGCGGGTTGTCGTGTACGAGACGGTAGTACGCCTGATTGTCAATCCCCTTGAAGCTGAGGGTCGGGCCGAGGTGGTTGCCCTCCGCCGTGTGGTTGTACACCACGTCCAGAATGACCTCGATGCCCGCCTCGTGCAGCGTCTTCACCATCGCCTTGAACTCGCGCACCTGCTGCCCGTGAGTCCCCGAACTGGCGTAGCGGCTGTCCGGCGCGAAGAAGCCTACGCTGTTGTAGCCCCAGTAGTTCGTCAGCCCCTTCTCGACGAGATGGCGGTCATCCACCTTCTGATGGACGGGCAGAAGTTCCACCGCCGTTACGCCTAGCGACTTCAGGTACTCGATGGCGGGCGGCGACGCCAGCCCCGCGTAGGTTCCTCGTAATGCCTCCGGCACGTCGGGATGTTCCTTGGTAAAACCCTTGACATGAACCTCGTAGATGACCGACTTGTGGAGCGGCGTGCGCGGGTGACTGTCATTCACCCAATCGAAGCCTGGGTGAATGACAACACATTTCGGCATGTTCGCCGCGTTGTCGCGCTCGTCTTTCGCCATGTCCTCAGCCGGGCCACCAATCTCGTAGCCAAAGTTCGTATCGTCCCACTGGATAGAGCCGGTGATAGACTTCGCGTAAGGGTCGAGGAGGAGCTTGGCCGGATTGAAGCGTAGCCCCTTCTCCGGTTCGTAGGGGCCATGCACGCGGTAGCCGTAAAGCTGCCCCGGTTGCAGCCCTGGAACGTAGCAGTGCCACACCTGGTCCGTGTGCTCCTGTACGGGGATGCGAACCCTCTCCTCGCCGCTCTCTGCCTCGTCGAACAGGCACAGCGTCACGCCCGTTGCCGATTCGGAGAAGAGGGCGAAATTAACGCCCTGTCCATCCCACGTCGCGCCGAGCGGGTATGGTGTGCCCGGCCACACTTCTAAATTCATGCTATTTGCCTCTCAAGCAGGGCCACCGGGAAGCTATTGAGTATCTCGTCCATTCCCGTTTGCCCGTCGCTCTCTACTATTTCGCCAGTGAAAAGATTGCGGTACCGCCCGGCAGGCAGGGGGAGTGTCGTCCCGCGCCAGGGTTCCGCCCCGATGAAGGGCCGCTCCAGCGTGCCCGCCACACCACTCCGCTCCGCGAGGCGCGCCATCAGGCGCGGCGCGACCACAATCACCGCCTGCTCGCCAAGCGTGCGCCCATAAGCCACAACGTGCTCGGCGGCGGGGCCGGAGGCTTCGAGCGGCTGGTAATCGCCATCTCGGTAAAGTTCAAGGTTCTCGCGGCGGTGCGCCAGCGCCCGATGCGTCACCCACAGTTTGATGCGCCCATCCTTCCAGTTGTCCAGAAGGTCGCGCGCCAACTCGTCAAGCGTGCCGCCTTGGGCCTGCCTCTCAAGCGCGTCCAGCGCCGCCGCGCGAGCCTCAAAGTCTACAGGGCGGCGATTGTCCGGGTCCACCAGGGAGAAATCCCACGTCTCATTCCCCTGATACAGGTCCGGCACACCCGGCGCGGTGAACTTCAGAGTCACCTGCGCCAGCGAGTTTATAGCCCCAAAGAGCGCCACCTGCCGCTGTAGCGGCTCGATGTCCGCCAGGAACGCCTCGTCTGCCAGAACCGCCCTCACGAATTGGTCAAGCGCCTCGTCGTATGCCTGGTTCTCGTTAATCCACGAGGTATAGACCTTCGCCTCTTTCGCCGCCTTGCCCATGTACGCGGCGACACGGCCCACGAAGCTCTCGCGTGCCTCGTCGTCCATCGCTTCCAGCGGCCACGCGCCCAGCAGGCTCTGATACAGCAGGTACTCGTCGTTGCGGCTGGGGAATCGCTGCTCCTCCACCTGCCGCTTCTTCGGGCGGTTGTGGCGGCTCCACCGCGTCAGCGCGGCCCGCCACGCCTCCACCATCTCCGAGAGCACCGAAATCCGCGCCCGCACGTCCTCCGACCGCTTCGTGTCATGCGTGGAGGTGGTCAGCATCGTGTGCGGCCACTGCGCCCGTACCCTGTGATTGTGCCTGTGGAACTCGGCGGGGCGCGTGCCGAACACCTTCGGGTCGCCGCCCACCTCGTTCAGGGAAACCAGGCGGTTGTAGATGTAGAATGACGTGTCCTCCAGCCCCTTCGCCATCACTGGCCCCGTCAACTGCTGGAACTTCATCACCCAGCGCCGCTGCTCCGCCAACGCTTCGTCGTCAGCATCCGGCAACTCCAACAGCAGCAGGCCGCGCATGAACTCGAAGAGCGTGGGGTCCAGGTCCGGGTTGCGCCAGCGTGCCAGCCGCACCGCCTTCTCGATGGCCTCGCGGTCATGCTGGCTGACCGTCACCGTCTCCTCGTCAATGTAGCTGCGGTAGACGGGGAACGTGGCGACAATCTCGCGCAGCACCTCCGTTAGGTTGCCGAGCGTGAAGTCCCGGTAGCGACGGTTCTTCTCCGCCAACTCGTTAAGCCTGTGCGCCAGCACGCTCAACTCCGAGGCCAGCGCCGTCCGCAGAATGCGCCGCTTCGAGTTGTAAACGATGTCGTCGAAGCGCAGCCGCTCCGTGCCCAGGAAGCGCTCATACGTCTGTGTGAGCGCCTTCTCGCTGCTCCGGTCCACGAACAGCCCGCCCAGCACGTTAAGGAACTCGTAGCCCGTCGTGCCGTGAATCGCCCACTCGGTTGGAAACTCCTCACCGTGCTCGACGATTTTCTCTGCCAGTAGATAGAGAGGCTGGGCTTCCGCGATGCGCGGCTCCATCTCCCGCGAGACCTCTTCCAGCAGCGCCACCTCGTCCTCTTCCAGCGGCCCGAACTCGGCTTCCAGTGCCTCGCGTGCCCACGCCACCGTCGCGGCCCGTTGAAGCGCGCTGAAATAGCCCGCCGGATCCCATAAACCGTCCGGGTGGTCAATGCGGAGTCCCGTCACCGCGCCCTCCGCCACCAACTGCATCACCAGACGGTGCGCCGCCGCGAAGACCTCCGGCACCTCCATGCGGATAGCCGCCAGATCGTTGATGTCGAAGAAGCGGCGGTAGTTAATCTCTTCAGCAGCCACCCGCCAGAAGGCGAGGCGGTACGGCTGCTCCTGAATGAGCGCGTCCAGTCTGTCAAAGGAGCGCGGCTCGCCCTTCGTGCCGTTGAACGTCGTAACGGCGCTCTCGATAGCCTCTCGCGCCGCGCCGAACTCCTCCATCAGCCGCGCGATGCGCCGCTTGATGACCTCCTTCTCGCGCTGCCGCTCGGCTAGCCGCGCCGCCTCCGTCTCGCCGCGCCTCGGCAGGTTCGAGATAGCCGTCAGAATGCTCTGTAGCTCGATGACCCCCTCGTCGTCGTCGTCGGGCAATCCGCCCTGAAGATTCTCCAGCGCAAGCTGTAACACCGCCCCGTAAGTGCCGGGCGCGATGGGCAGTGACCGCTCCCAGTAGCAGATTTGCAGCCCGCCCTCGGAAAGCTCAAGGTGCAACTCCCCGTTCTCCAACACCCGTCCATACTGGTCGCCCAGAATCGGCAGTAGCACCTGCCCATGCATCGCGCTCTTGAGCGGGTGCCACAGAATGTCGAAATACTGAGCGTAGGGCGAGGCCGGGCCATTTTCCAGCACATCATTCCACCAGGCGTTGTTCCCGCCCTGAATGCCCATGTGGTTCGGCACCACGTCCATGACGTGCCCCATCCCCTGCCGCTGCAACTCCTCCACCATCTCCCGGTACGCCTCTTCCCCACCGAGGGCGGGGTTCACGGAGCTGTGGTCGTTGATGTCGTACCCATGCGGGGAGATAGCGTGGAAGTAGGGCGACCCGTACAGGTCGCCCACGCCCAGGCGGCGCAGGTAGTCCGCGCTCCGTCGCGCGGTTTCAAATGTGAAGTTTTCCTCGAACTGCACCCGGTAGGTCGAGCTTGGCACTCTCCCTGCGGGCGGCTCACTCATCGCGCGCTTCAGCGCCGTGCGTGCCTGTTCTTCGGTCAAGCTCGTATCACCCGTCTCTATAAGAGAAGATGGTTGTTCCATCGTTATTTGGTTCACGGGAACCCCTTGTCACTGTCGTGTTATCTATTTACTCTGTGAATTCCAGCACTATATAAAGCAAACTCGGTGCCTAAAGTCCCTCAGTCAATAGTACCGGGGTACTCATTTGGAAAGTACATTCGCAACTCCCGCGCCACAAAATCAAACACCCCCTCGTGAAGCACACGAGAGGGCCATTCCGCTACGAACATGTATAGAAGAAAGCCGCGCTAGACCAGTGCCGAACGCCGTTTCCTCCGTCCTCCGTCCTCCGTCCTCCGTCCTTCGTCCTTCGTCTAGTAGGCGTTGCGGTCAAAGAGCAGCTTGAGCGCGGTGCGAATCATAATCTTGAAGTCGAGGGAGAGCGACCAGTTCTCGATGTACCACAGGTCATACTTGGTTCGCTCGAAGATGCTGGTATCGCCGCGCAGGCCGTTGACCTGCGCCCAACCCGTCAGCCCCGCTTTCTCGCGGTGGCGGTCCATGTAGCGCGGGATGTACTGCTGGAAGTGCTCCACGTACTGCGGCTGTTCCGGGCGCGGCCCGACGATGCTCATCTCGCCCAGCAGCACATTGATGAACTGCGGGAACTCGTCCAGGCTCGTCTGCCGGATGAAGGCCCCGATGCGCGTGCGTCGCGGGTCGTCCGGGCGCGTCCAGGTGGCGTGCTCCTCGGCATCCACCCGCATCGAGCGGAACTTGATGACGCGGAACGGTCTCGCGTCCAGCCCCATCCGCTCCTGCATGAAGAAGACAGGGCCGGGGCTTTCCAGCTTGATGAGGATGGCGACGAGAAGCATCAGCGGCGAGAAGAAGACCAGCGCGACGGCACTCAGCACCACGTCCACCATCCGCTTGACGCCAAGCTTCCAGCCGCGCAGGGCGATGTCGCGGACGGTGAGCAGCGGCAGGCCGTTGAGGTCGCCAATGGACATTTCCCCCGCCATGAACTGAAACATGTCGGGGAAGACCTTGATGGAAACCTTCTCGCGCTGCGCCTGATTGATAATCGCCACCACCTCCTGGTGGCTCGCCTCCGGCAGCGCGATAATCACCTCGTCCACGCCCATCCGGTCAATCAGGTCCGGCAGCTCCTCCACCGTCCCGACAACGGGCGCGGAGAGAGTGGAGTAACCCTTCGTGTTCCCCGCGCGCACCACGCCCACCGTCCGGTAGCCCAGGCCGGGGCTGCGCTGGATGGCGTTCAAAATCATCTGCGCCGTCTCGCCGCCGCCCACCACCAGAACGTGCTCCCGCGCCACTCCGGCGGCCCGCATCCCCCACTGCACGCGGCTGTGAACGAAGTGAACCATCGTCACGAGGCCGATGGTCAGCCCCCACGCGTACACCACCATCAGGCGCGGGTAGTCGAAGTCGTTCTTGAAGAGAAAGGAGGTCAGCGCCAGCGTGAGCACCGTGCCCACGCTCGTCCCGGCCAGGATGCGCGTGAACTCGTCGACGTGGCTCATCACCCGCTTGCGATTGTAGAGCTTGTAAAAGAAGAAGGTAGTCACCATCGCGCCGACCTGCACGCCCAGCATCCCGCGATAGGAGGCGAAGGTGAGTTCCCCAACGTACTCCGTGAGCAGCCGCAACTGGAACGCCAGCCAGAACGCCAGCGCCACCACCGCCGCGTCAATCACCATCTGGGAGACGGGGAAGAGGAACGCCACCCGCCGCCGCCGATTCCGCGCGGCCCGCACCGCCGCCGGGCTGTCGGGCGTCGGCTCGACCACGCGCGGCGGCAGCCTCAGCACGCGGGCCGAACGGGATGGTTTAGGCGCTACTTTACTCATGCTGCGGATGCCACTCCCCTGCGCTCCGGCGCGCGGACAGCATTGCGTGCGAGCGCGATGCCGCACAGTGCCCAGATGCTACTGTTGATGAACCAATTGAGCAGCGTCGGGACGGTGCTGGCATAGTGTTTCCGGTGAAAGATACGCATCGCGTCGTAGAAGTTCACAATGCTTCGCACGCTACGCTGGCGGCTCGACTCGCCCTTGTAGTGGAGCACCGTCACCGCCGCGTTGTACCAGATTTTCCAGCCCGCCGCCTTGATGCGGTAGGCGAGGTCCAGGTCTTCCCCGTACATGAAGAAAGTCTCGTCCAACAGCCCCGCCGCGCCCAACGCCTCGCGGCGCATCATCATGAAGGCTCCGACGACCGAATCCACCTCGATGGTCTCATTATCATCAACGTGAGAAAGATTGTATCGGCCAAAGCGCGGATTTTTAGGGAAGAGGAACGCTAGGCCAGTTAGCCGATAGAAGCTAACTTCCGGGCTGGGAAAGCTGCGGCGGCACGCCTTGTCCAGCGAGCCATCCGCCCGCACGAGCCTCGGCCCCGCCGCTCCACACTCCGGGCGCTCGTCCATGAAACGCAACATCTTGTCGAGCGCGTCCGGCGGCAGAAGCGTGTCAGGGTTCAGCAGTAGCGCATAGCGCGGCGCTTCCGGCGCGGGCGACAGGCCAGGCTGCTCGCGGAAGCCAAAGTAGCGCAGCCCCAGATTGTTGGCGAAGGCGTACCCCTGGTTCTCGCGCTGCTCGATGAGGTGAACCTGTGGGAACTCGGAACGCACCAGCGCGGCGCTCTCGTCGCCACTCGCGTTGTCCACCACGCAGACGCGAACGCTCCGCCCGCCCTCGCTGTCAAAGATGGAACGCAAACAGTCCCGGAGCAGCGCCGGGGTTCTGTAATTGACGATGACGATTCCCAGGTCAAGCATCTTAGTTAAACAACAGCATAGCAGACGCCGCGCATTCTATCACTACCGTCTTGTAACTAAAACGGCTAGCAGTTCACAATGACGGTTGATTGAAGCACGTTGACAACCATCGGCTTATAGCTCTCTAATTGTCTATCCATAAAATCATCTGGTGGCTCCGTCACGCAGGTGTTGAAGGCGATAGCAAGCGAGCCACCTCCACTTGTCATGCTGAACGGAGTGAATCTGCGAAGCGACCTTAAGGGCATCCACCCAGCATGCTACACCCGTACAGGCGATTGCAGAGGCTTCGATCATTTTACGGATGGACACTAAAGCAAAAGACACCGCGCGGGTGGTAACGGTGTCTTTCGGCAGAGAGACGTGGCACAGACAGGCCGCGCCACAAAGAACCACGCCGGTTATCGAGCGCCTTCGCTGGCGCGGTTGAGCGCTGCCATCAGGCGGGACTTGCGGCGCGCAGCATTGTTGCTGTGAATGACGCCCTTGCTTGCCGCGCGGTCGAGCGCAGCGCAGGCGGACTGGACAGCATCCTGAGCCGTAGTGGAATCGCCGGACGCGATGGCGGTACGCGCCCTCTTCATGGCGGTACGCGAGCCACTGACGTAGCGGCGGTTGCGAAGGCGGCGCTTTTCATTTTGAAGCATGCGCTTCTTGGCCGAACGAGTATTTGCCACCGAACTTTTTCTCCTTCCCTTCGAGAGTACAAGCGGTTATTTTATCGAATTTACAGAGAATGTCCAATTCTGGGGTGCGGAAATTGGACGGTGGACGGTGGACGAGGGATGGAGGGCCAACGGTAACGGCAGAGATGGTCGCGGACTCCCCCACGCGAGAGGTGACGAGTGCCCCTCGTAAACCCTCGTCGCGTCGAAATGGCTTGCCGTTACCCAGTTTGA
>DASVVH010000564.1:0-5373 GCA_036386615.1 Ardenticatenaceae bacterium | reverse complement strand
AAGCGGAGGTGTTGTTGGGCGAACGCCCTGCCACCGTGGTTGCCTATGAGATGATGCAGTTGGACGAGCACACTTCAGCCGCCATTACGAGTGCCCTGGTGATTCGTGCCGATGCATTTAACGAACCGCAGGGACTGTCGGAATTGACACTCGCGCTCAAGATGGACCCCGCGATGCTCTATCAGTGAGGAACTGCGAAAGAGGCAGGAAGCAAGCGGAATGCGAAAGCAAAACGCCCCGTGTGTTGGGGCGTTTTGCTTTGTTGAACGCGGCCTAGTGGCCGCTGCGCTCCCACTCGGCGACGTTGAGTTGGCGCAGGTTGGACCACTCGCGGGCGAGTGGGATGACGCCTAGCTCGCGCGCGAGTTGGCGCGCGGCGAGGCCGACGATGGCGGTAAAGGTGGGGTAGGCGAGTTCGAGTTCGGCTAGCTGCTCGATTCGCATGATTGCGGCCATGCCCGCCGCAATCATCTGGACGACCTCTACGGCCTGCTCGCCGACGACGTGCGCGCCGAGGATAAGGTGGGAGTCGCGGTCCACGACGAGCTTGCAGAAGCCTTCGGTGCGGCCATCTATGACGGCGCGGTCGAGGTGGGCGTAGGGGACGACGGCGACGGTTACGTCGTGGGCCTCCCGCGCCTGCTGCTCGGTGAGGCCGACGCTGCCGTATTCGGGTTCGGTGAAGCCGCCATGCGGGACGATGCGATGCTCGTAGTCGCGGCTGGTGCCGAGGACGGCGTTCTCGGCGGCGACGCGGGCCTCGTAGCTGCCGCTCTGCACGAGCATCATGCGCCCGGTGATGTCGCCCGCCGCGAAGATGTGGGGGGCGGTGGTCCGGAGCGAGTCGTTGACTTTGACGTAGCTTTTCTCGGCCTCGACGCTGGCGGCTTCGAGGTTCAGCGCCTCAATGCTGCCGGGCCAGCCGACGGCGAGGATGACGGCCTCGGCGGTGAGGGTCTTTTGCTCATCGTCCAAGGTGTAGGTGACGCGGAGGTCGCTGCCGTGCTTCTCGATGGTTTCGATGCCGCCCATGCCCGTGACAATCTGGATGCCCCGGCGGTTGAGCGCTTCAGTCATTGTGGCGGAGACGTGCTCGTCCTCGCCGCTCAGGATGCGGGGCATGACTTCAAGGAGTGTTACCTGCGCGCCGAAGTCGTGGAAGACGGAGGCAAGCTGGCAGCCCGTCGCCGCCGCGCCGACGATGGCGACGGAGCGCGGAAGGGCCTGCATCTCCCAGACATCGCTGTGGGTCAGGGCGTGCTCGCTGCCGGGGAAGGGGAGGCGGCGGGCGTGGCCGCCGACAGCGATGATGAACTTGTCGCCTTCGAGTTCGGTGCCGTCGGAGAGGGCGATGGTGTGCTGGCCCGTGAAGCGGGCGTCGCTGTGGTAGAAGGTGACGCCCGCCTGTTGCAGGTGCTCGACGAGTTCCTTTTTGTCGTGGATGGTCTCGACGATGTGGCGGGTCTGCTGCATGAGGCGGGCAAAGTCGAGTTGGGGCTGGGGGCCGATGAGGCCGTAGGTCTCGAACTGGGCGGCGTCGCGGATAAGGCGGGCGGTGTGGGCGAGGACGCGGGTGGGCACGCAGCCGTCGTTGGTGCAGGTGCCGCCCATGCGGTCTCGCTCGACGAGGGCGACGGAGGCCCCTAGCTCACGGGCGCGGAGGGCGGCGGTGACGCCTGTCGGGCCACCGCCGATGACTATGATGTCAAACATGGTTCAATTTCCTGATTGATACTGCTGGACGTTTTCGATGTGCTCTTCGAGGGTCGTGGCAAAGACATGGGTGCCGTCGTTGCGCGAGACGAAGTAGTAGTACTCGGTGTCAGGAGCAAGAATCGTGGCTCGGATGGAGTCGAGGCCGGGGTTGGAGATGGGGCCGGGGGGCAGGCCGGGGCGGGTGTAGGTGTTGTAGGGCGAATCGAGTTGCAGGTCTTCGGAGGTGAGGGGGCGCTTCCACCAGTCGCCCGTTTCGGGCTGGAGGCCGAGGGCGTACTGGATGGTGGGGTCGGCGTTGAGGAGGATGCCGTCCTCCCAGCGATTGATGAAGACTCCCGCGATGGTGGGGCGCTCCTGCGAGACGACGGCCTCGCGCTCGACTATGGAGGCGAGGGTGAGGGCCTGTTGGAGCGTCATGCCGCGCGCGGCGGCGGAGGCGCGGAGGTCGGGGGTGACGCGGGTGCCGAAGGTTTCGAGCTGCATGCTGATGATGCTGTCGGCGCTGGTCTCAGCGGGAATGACGGTGTAGGTGTCGGGGAAGAGGTAGCCTTCGAGGGTGCTGCCGGGCGGCAGGTCGCGCAGAAAGTCGTAGTCGAAGCGGCTGGGGTCGTTGACGAGGGCCATGTAGTCCTGGGCAGGGACGATGCCCTGCGCCTGAAGGAGGTCGGCCATCTGCGCGGCGCGCCAGCCTTCGGGGAAGGTGAAGGTTACTTCCTCGGCGCGGCCACGCTGCAAAGCCCGGATAATCTCGTCCATCGTCATATCGCGGGCTAGCTCGTAGACGCCTGCCTCGACGGTGGCGTCGGCCCCGCGATATTGCAGGAGGCGGCGGAAGAGTTCGGCGTCCGTTACCAGCCCTTCGGCTTCGAGGCGCTGCGCGATGGCCCCCGCAGTCTCGCCGGATTCGATGGTGAAGGTGACGGGGGTGGGGTCGTCGCCGGGCGGGGTGTTGATGGCGTCGCGATTGGCGGCGAGGTAGAGGGAGAGGAGGCGCTGTTGGAGGCTCTGGCCGGGCTGCGGCACGAGGTCGTCTCCCGCGCCGGTCTCGGCTACGCCTTCAACGGGCGGCGGGACGAGGAAGCGTTCGGCGGCGAAGAGGAGCGCGCCCACTGTGACGAGGGCGACGGCCCCGAAGACGAGGAGGATGGTGAGGAGGCGCAACGCAAAGGGTGGGCGCGCTTGGGCACGCGATGGTCGCCGTTTGGGTACGGCGGGCTGGGGGACGGAGGGGAATCTGTCGGTGCTGCCTGTCGGCTCGTCGGGCACCGCGCCGCGCTGCTGGTGCAGGCGCTTGTCCTGGAGACGCTGGCGCTGCTCGCGGAGGCGGGCGAGTTCGGTGTCTATGGTGGTGAGGTCGGCGTCGGCCTTGACGAGGAGGGCGCGCTGCTGCATGGCGGCGCGAATCTGCTCCTGAAGGCGGGCGAGTTGTTCTTCAATGGTGGGCGTGGTGTCGTCACTCATCGGGGGATGGTTCGGCGGGGCGGACCAACTCGGCCCCGGCTCCTTTCTGCTCGACGAATTCTTGAAGGAAGACGGCGGCGGCGATGGCGTCCAGCTTCTCGCGGCGGGCCTTGCGGCTGGTGTTGGCCCCTATCATCTGCGCCTGCGCCGCCTGGCTGGAGCCGTACTCGTTCCAGAGATAGACGGGGAGGGGCGTGGCGGTAGCCAATCGGGCGGCGAAGGCGCGGGCGGCGGCGGCCTGCTCGCCCTCGGTGCTGTCGGCGTTGATGGGCAGGCCGACGACGAAGCGCGTGACCATCTCCTGATGGGCCAGCTTTAGCAGGCGCTCAAGGAGGGAGTCGAGGGTGCCGTGCGGCAGCACATCGAGGGGGGTAGACATCCACCCGGCGCTGACGGCGGTGCCGACGCGCGAGGAGCCGTAGTCAATTGCGAGTGTGACTTCCATGGGATGAAGGATGAGGGATGAACGATGAACGATGAAGTACGGCAGACGACAGGGTAATAGATTGTTCAGTTTGGCGAGAATGACAAAAAAGACGGTGACGTGAGTTTGGTAACGTTCTGAAGGAGAGCGGCGCGGAGCCACGACGCGGGCAAGATGCCCGCGCTCCCGATCTTGTCCAACCGTGTAACTTCCAACATGGTTCGTACTTCGGTTTTCGGCGGGTGTATGCTGAGTGGGCAAGTGTGGCGTGAGATTGTGAGGAAGCGCCCCGGCGGGTTTGCCAGGGCGCTTCGCTTGATGGGTTGGGCTAGGATTAGGGCGCTCTTACGAAGCGGAGTTTTGCGACGTTTACTGCACCTGCGTCACAGTGGCTGTGTGTTTGCACCGGCACCTCAGGCGATAGCAGATTGCCCATCTCATCTACAACTGCTACCCGCCAAGTATTGGCCCTTCGTTCCTGGCCCAGCACAATGTCCCAACCACTGGGGCCAAATTCTGGTTTGTCGCCTGCTTGTGCATATAGCTGCCCTCCATCCCACGTCAAGCGTATCCACGTTTCGGAAATTGGAGTGCCATTCGTGTCCTCCACGACGCCAAAGACCTGCGTCAAGCCGCAGTTCACGAATGTCTGTACAATCGAGCCAGTGAAGGGCATGCCATTCGTGGGCGTGGTTGTAACGGTGGGTGTGGCTGTGAGGGTGGCGGTGGGAGTTCGCGTGGCTTCGGGAGGGACACTCGTGTCCCCAACTTCGACTATCGGAATAAAGTAGGGCGTGCCATCCGGCGTCACTGTCACTGTAGCTGTCACCGTTGGTACTTCAGGTGGCCCCGCTGTCCACTGCCATGTGAGGCGGTAGTTGACGTGGTCGCCCCCATGCTCACCCGTCATCCTCATTCCACGTACCACATCGCTGGGAGCATTATGCATCCGCGCGGAGTAGACGTTGTCCCGGTACATGTCGAAGTTGCCCGGAGGGTCAGGAGGAAGTTTGTCTAGCGGAAACGTCCACGTCTGCTGCCCATTGGAAACCTCGCCAAAGAGGGTCGGGTCACGGGGTGCCTCGTAGTAGATGTTGTGATTCCCACCGCTCTGCGTCTCGTCCTCGAACACAGCACTGACTAACCGCCAGCAGCCGTCGGCACAGTCATCCGCGCGCTGTAAGGTGATGCCCAGCCCGTCCAGGCGAGGATCCCAGTAGAAGGCGGGCGCGGTTTGCGCGGTGGATGCTGCCAGGGCCAGGGTAAAGAGCGCGAACAGCAGGAGTAGCTGCGCGCCTACGAGGAAGGAACGGGTCATGCGATTCCCCTTTCGAGTTGGTAAAGGCGCGGAATGACTTCGGTGCGCTGAAGGAGTTCCGCGCGCGGGTGGTCGCCTGCCTCCAGCGCCCGCAGTGCCTCCTCGGCCCACCAGCGACCCTCTTCGGCCAGCTTGTCGAGCGTGTTCCAATCGGGATGGGAAGCAGTTCCGGTCTGCCCGGCCAGCGCGGCGAAGGCGCTACGATAGCGTTGTGCCTTGACCCAATAGCGTGCCTCGAACGTCTCGAACGAACTCCACGCCGAACCGCCACTGTAGTTGTAGAGGGCACGCTTGAGGTCGCCGCTCCGCTCAAGGTTAGCGGCCAGAATCTGGCAGCCCCACTCAAGGTTGGTGGCGGGGTCTTTCAGTTGCTCAGCGGTTGGACGCCCTTTGAAGACCGGGTTCGGGTTCTCGCGGGCGACTACCTGCATCAGGCCAACGGCGTGGAAGTCAT
>DASVVH010000563.1:0-4494 GCA_036386615.1 Ardenticatenaceae bacterium | reverse complement strand
CCTGCTCGGCAACGTGGCGCTCTACGGCGCGACGGGCGGCGCGCTCTTCGCGACGGGCAGCGCGGGCGAGCGCTTCGCCGTTCGTAACAGCGGCGCGGCGGCGGTGGTGGAGGGCGTCGGCGCGCACGGCTGCGAGTACATGACGGGTGGCACCGTCGTCGTGCTGGGCGCGACGGGCCGCAACTTCGCGGCGGGTATGACGGGCGGGCGCGCCTTCGTCTACGACCCACACGGGCGGCTCTCCGACAACCTGAACCGCGAGTACGTGGATCTCTTCGCCCTAACGCCCGAAGACGCGGAGGAGCTTCGCGCCCTCATCGAGGCGCACGCTTCCCACACTGGCTCGGCGCGGGCACGCCGCGTCCTGGCAGCATGGGAAGCGCACCTGGGTAGTTGGGTGAAGGTGACGCAGCCAGCAAAGCCTCAACCCGAAGCTGCCCCCCAGGAGCCGGAACCCGCGAAGGTATAACCCCGGTGCGGCAGTGCTGCCGCGCCGAAATCCAAGTTCTCCTACGCAACCGCGCTCCTCAACGCTGAGGGGCGCAGTTGCGTTTCTATGCGTTGACAATCGTGTAGCCCCTTTTCGAGCAGAATGTTTGCAATGGCAACTTTCCCTACGAAAAGTTGGTAACTCCTGAACTGTGCGCTATCATTTCCGGCGCGCTTCGGCGTGCAACGGAAATAGACCTGTGCAAATAGGAGAGTGATAGATGACTGTTACCCGTGACCGTTTCGAGCAGGGCATGACCTACGACGAGTACAAAGCGCAGATGACCCGCAACCGTGAGCGCCTTGAGGAGACCGAGCGCACGCTCGTCCTCCCCGCCGAGGATGTCGAATTCTTCGCCCAACTTCCCGAAACCCTGAACGTGCTGGTGCTCGCCGAGGACTGGTGTGGCGACGTAATCAACAACGTTCCGGTGCTGGCACGCCTCGCCGAGAGCGGCAAGCTCAACCTGCGCCTCTTCCTGCGCGACCAGAACCCGGACATCATGGACCAGTATCTGAACCAGGGCGTCCACCGCTCCATCCCCGTCTTCGTCTTCTTCGACCAGGAGTTCCGCGAAATCGACCACTGGATTGAGCGCCCCGCCGCCATCGCCGAGGTGCAGAGCAGGATGCTGGACGACCTCTTCGCGACGGAGCCAGTCTTCGCGGGCATCGAGCGCGGCACCTCGCCCGCCCTGATGCCGGAGGACGCGCGGCTGCGGCTGATGCAGGCGTTCGCCACCTTCCGCGCCGAGACGCGCGAGGCGTCTGACCGCGAGGTCGTGCGCGAGCTTCGGGCGCTGCTCCAACACCATCTTGCCACCAGCGTATAAGGAGGGGCGACGATGGACCTTCCTATGTCTCAGCCCGTCAAGGTGAGAATCGTCTACTGCGCCGCGTGCGGCTACGAGCCGCAGACGCTGGAACTCACTTCGGCGCTGATGCACACCTTCACGCACGACCTCGCAGCCATCGAACTCATCCCCTGGCAGGATGGCGCGTTCGATGTGGCCGTCGGCGGCGACCTCGTTCACTCCATGATGCGCGACGGCGGCTTTCCTGCCACCGAGACCATCCTTCAGGCAGTGCGCGAGCGCCTAGCCCACTAATCAACTGCCACAAAGTGTAGGCGCGGAGGGTTCATAGCCCTCCGCGCCTCTTTGATTTGGCCCAGTGTCAAAGCCGCACAACTTGTGCTGTAATTCAATAGCCATTGTTTATGTGACTATCATCAATGTAGGCCCAGGCCAGCATCAATCGCTCTTGAATGTAGGCTTTTGTAGGCTTTGCTTCACATAAGATGACCTGAACACCTGTAGGCCGCTCCGTTGCTTGCCTTGGTACCGAACTGGGGTCAGAATGGCGCAACACGCGGGCCATCTGACGGCAGTGGAGAGCAAATGAGTGTCATTCCAGCTTCCATCCTGGAGCCTGTTGAAATCGTCTACGGCGTCTATACCCTGCGCGGCGACCACGCGGGCGACGACCGTTGGTGGATTCAGCGCATGGTCGAGAGCGACACGGGCTGGATGGTCCACAACGACATCTACCTCGACATGCCCCGCCAGCGCTACGTCACCCTGGACGCCGAGTTGAGCGAGGAGTGGGACTGGCTCTACTTCAACCTCCGCGACGAGGCGGGCAACATCCTCTCCGCCGAGGTGGATCAGGACAAGCTGGTCGTCGAACTGAACGGCGCGGTGATGGAGTTCCCCTTCGGGCCGCAGAGCGAGTTGGACTACCTCTCCCCCTTCATGAACTCGCTCACCTTACGCCGCCTTCTGCTACAGCCGGGGCAATCCGTCACCCGCAACACCGTCTGGTTCGACCCCGACACCTTTGTGCCGCGTCTCGTCCAACAGACCTACACACGCGGCGACGACACAAGCCTGGAGGTCGCGGGCCAGACCATTCCTGCCCAACAGGTCGAGTTCCACCATCACGCCACCGATTATCGCGCTACCCTGCTCGTCCGCGACGATGGTCTGGTGCTCCGCTACCCCGGCCTGGCCGACCTCGCCTTTGACGAGCGCGCCTCGGCGGGGCGGGGCCGCATGCCACCATTGGTGACGGGATGAATACCTCGTCAGCGTTCTACGACCAACTCACCCCCTTCTACCACCTCTTGTTCCCGGATTGGGAGACAAGCATCCGGCGGCAGGCGGCGGCCCTGGACGGCATCATCCGGGAGTACCTGGGGGAGCAGGCCCAAACCGTGCTGGACGTGGCGTGCGGCATCGGCACGCAGGCACTGGGGCTGGCGGCGCTGGGCTACACCCTCACGGCATCGGACCTGTCGCGCGAAGCGGTGGAGCGGGCGCGACGCGAGGCGCAAGCGCGTGGCCTCCACCTCGACCTATCCGTCGCCGATATGCGCGAGGCGTATACGCACCACCAGCGTGAGTTTGACGTGGTGATGGCCTGCGACAACGCCCTGCCGCACCTGCTGACAGATGAGGAGTTGCTGCGGGCCTTCCAGCAGTTCCATCTATGCACGCGGCCCGGCGGGCTTTGCCTCATCAGCGTGCGCGACTACGACAAGGAGGAGCGCTCAGGGGTACAGGTCAGGCCCTACGGCGTGCGTGTAGAAAGGGGAACGCGCTACCTGCTCTTCCAGGTCTGGGAGTTCGATGGGCCATTCTATGACCTGGCGATGTACTTCATCGAGGACCGGGGCGGCTCGGACGTAGAGACGCGGGTGATGCGCTCGAAATACTATGCGGTGGGGACGGACAGGCTAATGGCGTTGATGCGCGAGGCGGGCTTCCGTGACGTGCAGCGCCTGGATGACCGCTTCTACCAACCTGTGATTATAGGCAAGCGAGAGGCCCATTCCAGTAGTTAGAGGTATAATGAGTTCCTTCACTCAGGAGAGGCGCAAGGGCATGATTAAAGATTTCACACGCATAACCCTCGATCCAGAGGTAATGGGCGGCAAACTATGTATTCGCGGCCTGCGCGTCACAGTAGGAACGGGTGTGGGCCTCCTGGCGGCAGGTCGTTCAGTAGATGAGATTCTGGAGGCGTACCCCTATTTGGAAGCGGAAGATATACGCGAGGCACTGGTGTATAGCCGCTTAGAGGATTGAGAAAATCGAAGTACCGTTAGTCCAGGCATGAAATTGGAGTTTGCTTTCGCTCACAGTGCTCCTATGCTAGACTTAGCCTATCAACCCGCCCTGGCGGGTTTTCGTTTAAGTCGGTACGAGGAAGATAGAAGATGAGCGATAACAAGAATGGGGCTGGTTCGCTGGGGCGCGGATTGCTGGCGGGGACGCTGGCGAGTGCAGCACTGGCGGGCTTCAACCGCCTCTCGACGGAGGCGAGCGAGGGGCCTCGGCCCGTGCTGGGTGGAGAACTTCGCCGCTACCCCTGGCGGCTGGGCACCATCGCCTACCACGTTGGCGGGCCGGAGGAGGGCGAACCACTGCTCTTCGTACACGGCATCCACGCCGCCGCCAGCAACTTCGAGTTCCGCAAGCAGTTCGACTTCTTCGCCGACCAGGGCTACCGCGTCTACGCGCCCGACCTCCTCGGCTTTGGCCTGAGCGACCACCCGGAGATGACCTACACCGACGAGGTTTACGTCGCGCTCATCGCTGACTTTGTGCGCGATGTGATACAGGGCCAGCCCGTCGCCATCGCCAGCACGTTAAGTTGCTCCTTCGTGATTGCTGCCGCTGCCCGCTACCCCGAACGGTTCGGCTCCCTGGTGTTAATCGCGCCCGTCGGCCTGAGCCAGCTTCGGAGCCGCGTACCACTCTTGAGCGACCTCTTCTACAGCTTCGTGAAGAGTCCACTCCTCGGCGAGGGCTTCTTCAACCTGCTCACCAGCACACCCAGCCTCCGCTACTACCTGAAGCAGCAGGGCTACCTCGACCCCGCCAACGTCACCGACGAGTTGGTAGAGTACCATTACGATGTGTCGCACCAGCCCAACGCCCGTTACGCGCCGGGGGCCTTTGTCAGTGGCTACCTGAACCGCGACATCAGCGAAGATTGGAA
>DASVVH010000562.1:0-3033 GCA_036386615.1 Ardenticatenaceae bacterium | reverse complement strand
CAAATGCAAAATGAACGGCAACAAATGAACGGCATAACGCACCAACAGTAGGCGCTTTAGGCGAGGACGCAAAGACGCAAAGGAGTTTATAGAAAACGGCCCCGACGCGCTAAAGCTTATCTGCATCCAGTAGCCAGCCTTCTATAAAAGGCTGGTGAGTTCCCACCTCCTTTCCTCGGCTCCCTCTCGCCTTCGCACTACTCCCTCTAAATAACTTCATCGCCCTCATCAACCCCAGTGTTATCCCCATTTTGTGCTTCCTGCTGTGCCTCGCGGCGTTGCAGGACGCGGTCGCGCAGTTTGCCCTCGTAACCCTGGTCGTTCGGCTCGTAGAAGACGGTGCCTTGCAGCGCGGGCGGGAGGTAGGGCTGGGCGACCCAATGGCCGGGGAAGTCGTGGGGGTAGAGATAGCCCTCGCCATGCCCAAAGCCTTCCTTGTCGCGGTTGGCGTCGCGCAGGTGGTCGGGCGGCTCCTGCTCAGCCTCCTGCTCCACCACGTCAAACGCTTTCCAGAGGGCAAAGGCGGAGTTGGATTTGGGGGCGGTGGCGAGGTAGATGCAGGCATGGGAGAGGGGATAGCGGCCTTCGGGGAGGCCAACGTAGTCGAACGCCTGGGCGAGGGCGATGACGGTGCGGATGGCGTTGGGGTCGGCCATGCCTACGTCCTCGCTGGCGAAGATAATCATGCGGCGGAAGATGAAGCGGGGGTCCTCGCCCGCGTAGAGCATCTTCGCCATCCAGTAGAGGGCGGCGTCGGGGTCGGAGCCGCGCAGGGATTTGATGAAGGCGGAGATGGTGTCGTAGTGGGCGTCGCCGCCTTTGTCGTAGCGGACGGCGCGGCGCTGGATGGATTCTTCGGCGACCTGGAAGGTGATGCGCCGGACGCCGGAGGCGTCGGGCGGGGTGGACTCGACGGCGAGTTCGAGGGCGTTGAGGACGCCGCGCGCGTCGCCGTTGGCGACGTTGACGAGGTGGTCCAGCGCGTCATCGGCTATCTCGACGGCGCGGCTGCCATAGCCGCGCTCTTTGTCGTTGAGGGCCTGACGGGCGACATCGCGCAGGTCGTCGTGGGTGAGGGGGGCAAGCTGAAAGACGCGCGAGCGGGAGACGAGCGCCTTGTTGACCTCGAAGTAGGGGTTCTCGGTGGTCGCGCCGACGAGGATGATGATGCCGCTCTCGACGTGAGGCAGGAGGGCGTCCTGCTGGGCCTTGTTGAAGCGATGCACCTCGTCTACGAAGAGGATGGTGCGCTGTCCGTAGAGGTTGCGCTTCTCGCGGGCCTGCTCGATGGCCTCCCGAATCTCTTTGACGCCCGCGAGGACGGCGTTGATGGCGATGAAGTGGCCCTTCGTGGTGTTGGCGATGATGCGGGCGAGGGTCGTCTTGCCCGTGCCGGGCGGGCCGTAGAGGATGACGGAGGAGAGTTGGTCGGCCTCGATGGCGCGGCGCAGGAGCCGTCCCGGCCCGACGATTGGCTCCTGGCCGACGAATTCGTCAAGAGTGCGGGGGCGCATACGGGCGGCGAGGGGCTGGCTCTGCTCGGCCTCGCCGCGCCCGGCGTGTTCAAATAGGGTCATGGGTGTATTTTACTGCTTTTCGCTCAGGGGGAATATCGACCATATATCCTCGGCGGCCCCGCTACGAAAAGGCCTGGCTAGGACCGTTAGGTGATTTCGTATTGAATAGGAAACGCATACAATGTAGGTTATACGCAGGTACTCCCGTACTGAGGCGGGGTATTTTGCATGGTGGTTGAGATAGACGCTGCGGGTTGAGGGGTGCGACGATAGCCAGGTTGAGGTGGTTCATCCCCGTCGCCGTGCTGGTGCTGGGGGCAATCCTGCTGTGGAGGGCGTGGACGCCGCTCACCAGTTTGGTAGGGGACGAGGCGGCGCTGCGGGAGTGGGTCGCGGGGCTGGGCCTCTGGGGGCCGCTGGCAATCATCGGGTTGAGCGTGCTTCAGGTGCTCGTCGCGCCGATTCCCGGCTACCCCATCGTCTTCGTGTCGGGGATTCTGTTCGGCGGCTGGTGGGGAGCCATCTACGCCAACGCCGGGCTGATGCTGTCGGGCGTGCTGGCGGCGGCGCTGGCGCGGCGGTACGGACGGCCACTGGCCGAGCGATTCGTGGAACGGGCGGAGTTGGGGCGCATCGAGCCGCTACTGGAAAACGACAGTACATGGTTCTGGTTCTTCGTCCTGCTACTGCCGACGGGGGACCTGCCCTGCTTCGCGGCGGGCCTCAGCCGCATCTCGATGAGGCGCTTTTTCCTCGCGCTGTTCGCGGCGCGGTTCCCGTTCACGTTCGTTCTGACGCACGCGGCGGCGCAGGCGACGACGCTCTCCAGCCGGACGCTGCTGCTCGTGACGGTGCCGGTGGCGATTGCGGGCGGGTTGGCGTACTGGCAGCAGGCGCGCATTCAGGGGTGGATGCACAGGTGGCTTGAACGCTTCAGCGATAATCGCCGGGGCGTTCAAGAAAAACACGAGACGTAGGCAGCGACCAGATAATAGAGTTACGTTGGAGACTAACCTCGTCGAGGCCAGAGATGATGGGACTTAAACTTTTGAGACCGCCCAGGGAATCAAATGGGCAGAGGGTCGAAGTGGACCTGACTCCAGAGAACACCAGGGCATCCATTACACCTCTCGTACACCCGGTTTCTATTGACGCGGGGGGTGAAGCACTGGAGCGGCTGGCCCGCGTGGCGACAGCCGCTTTGAACGTGCCTGTCGCGCTCGTCTGGCTTCAACCTATCGAAGGCCAACTCGCCAGCTTTCCCGCCGACTGGGCACAGGAGCACGACACGGCGCTTCCTGGGCGGTACTGCAAGCAGGTTACAGAGTCCGGCCAGCCCCTCACGGTTTGTGACCGACGGGACGACCCTGCCGCCTTCCGCGTTGCTCCGTTGCAAGGCGGTTTCGAGGCGTTCGCCGGGGTGCCCCTGTTGAGCGCGGGTGGCGCGGTTCTTGGCTGCTTTGCGGTGCTCGACGTTGCCCCCCGACAGTGGACCCCCCAGCAAATCGGCCTCCTG
>DASVVH010000561.1:0-10404 GCA_036386615.1 Ardenticatenaceae bacterium | reverse complement strand
CCCCAGCTCGCGTGCCGCCTCTGCCAACTCCCGCAGCGTCTCCCCCTCCGACCAGAAGTTCTCCTCGATGGCCCGACCCGCCCCGTCCCGCAGCACCTTCAGGGCAACCCGCTCCCCGCTTGTTTCGTCCGTCGCTGCATAAACCTGCCCGGTGAGACCCGCCCCCAGGTAGCCAGAAACGTGGTAGACTTTGCCTGACATGCCATTGACAGCGGCGCCTTGTTGGAGCACTGTCTATTTACCTAATTCATCCTGGTTGCGCAGATAGGTAACAACGCCCCGCAGGTAACTCCCGAAAGCTCGTTCCTGAGAATTGCTGCTCCTCTCAAGCGGAACGACTTTTTCCTCCAGCGCCCGTTTGAAGTAGGTCAGGCGCTGCGAGCGTATCTCGGCGCGACGGGTGCGGATCGCCTCCTGCCATGCCCTTAACACGGCGTCGCGTGTCCCTTTGAACGCGTTAGGCGGGTTATTCACCAACTCCGTCACGATCTCGGTGGGCGTACCGGGTACCACTCCCAGCCCTGGCAGTGAGTATCCCCCATTCTCTTGCTTGGCGACATCATACATATAGGCGGTGGCGAACAGTTCAACCGTCTCCTCATCGGCGCCAAGTAGAGAAATGAAGTCGGGCGATATCTTGACCCCCTCGTCCTCCCCCTCTAATTCGGCCGCGGCCTGCTCGGCGCGCCAGACATGGAGCTGGGGCTGCACGCGCCGCTGCGACCACTGCTCCCGATAGTCCTCGAGTTGGTTGAGCGGTATCCAGTCCACCATGCGAAGCAGGGCGACCACCGTCCTGTCCCCCGTGGACATCGCCGAAAGGGAGAGCCGCGCCTCGTGACCCCGCAGCTGGGCCTCCACCTCCTCCATGTCGAGGCCGGATGGTCCCACCAGCACCGCTTGTTCGTGGATACCCCCCATCTCGTCCGACGCGGTGGACCTGTCGTAGCGCAGCGCCGGTGCTGCCTGTCTCAACCACTCTTCCTTGTTCGCCTTGCGTACTACCTCTTGCAGCGCGCTCACATCGTTACGCAGCCGTACCAGCGGCTCACATACACGTTCCAGCCGCTGTAGCAGCGTTTCGCCGGCACCCACGCGGTCCACGGCGAACTCGTCGATATCGGCATTCGGTGCCCACACGAAATCGGGGGGCGCGACCAGTAGCCGCAGCGTCCAACCGCGCCCATTCGATTCCACCTGCCAACCAAGCCGCCGCCCTGCGCGGCCAAGCGGTTCCCCCAACCCACTGACACGTCCCTGCGTACTACGGACCTTCGTCCGGTAGTCCGGCCACTCCAATGCCTCATCCAGCATCGTACCCCGAGTGGTCTGGTCCATCCTCAGCTCGATCAATGGTTGGCGCGATGCCTCCCACCGGCGCTTGCTCTCCTTGAAGACACTCTCCCGGAACCAGCGTTCCCAGCTCTCTATTTCCTCGATGAAATCTTCGAGCTGGTCCGCCAGTTGGGATGCACGCTTGGCGCGGGCACTCGCCTGCGCCCCTTCCAGCCACGCCCGGGCCCGTGCCAGACCGTTGCTCGGGCGCGGTGCCATGTTGTCCTCGCCGTTGAGGATAGCCTCCAGCTTCTGGCGCACGATTTCTCGAAAACCCGGTGCCTCCAGATTGTGGGAGGCCGCCGCGTACCGCTCGACGACGAGGCCAGCGTCTCGCCGAAGGGCAGCTTCGTCTACTTCGCGTGCCGCGTCGTTCTCGGCGAGTGGCTTGTAGCTGCCATCGGCCTGCAGCCGCTCATGAGGCACAAGGCCCGCCTCGGCATCAAAGAGCAGCTCGTGAAGAAGGCGCCACTTCATCGCTTCCGTCAAGGCTTGAGTCGGAAGGCGGAAGGCATAACACCCGATCGCGGAAACGACCCCATTGCCCTCGTTGCGGCGCTTGCTGGCGCGTACGGTGTTGGTGGCGAGCAGGGTCTGCATGGAGGCATTGACGCTCGTATGGAGCAGGGCGAGCAGGCACTCTGCCATCGTCGCCATGACCGACTCGGGGGCCGCACCCGCCCGCGGCTGGAACAGGAAGAGGCTCTGCACCACGGCTGTTGCCTTGTCCCTCAGCTCCATCTGCCCCGTGCTCGGCGGTGCATAGACGAAACGCATCGGTCTGTTGCGCTGGAAACGGGACAGTTCGCGGAATGTTGCCGCGGTCCGTGCTTCCTGCTCTTCCGGGCTGAGCCGCTGCCGCGGATCGTGAAGGCGCGCCGTCCAGGGCCGGCCCATGGGGCCTGCCAGCCAAAGCTCGGCGTCGAGATTTCGGTTGGCTACGATCTGCACCAGGCGCGCCACGTCGACCAGCATGCCGCTCGATACATCGTCGAAGGTGGTGCCCACGAGCCGGACGCGCGGCGCGGGCAGATCCCCTACCGCGCGCCGGATGGCCGCCCACGCATTGGAGCCACTGCTGCCGTTCAGCATGTCGTAGAACAGGGCCATCCGGCCGCGAGCCCGGTCGTAGCCGGGGCTGGCCCGGTCATACCACTTCCAGTGGGCAAAGTCCTGGGGTCGCCGCTCGAGATTGCGACGCACCTCTTCCAGATTTGGCCGCAGCACCACGCGCTGCGTCTCCTCCAGGCCGGGAGGCAGGGGCAGTTGGCCCGGCGTTCCCTCTAACTGAACATCGATTTGCAACAGGCGAACGTTGACAGGGACCCGGCCTCCAAAGCGCGACCGAAGCACCTGAGCGATCTCGGACAAAACTTCCCGCCCTGCCGGACCACACCCAATCAAAATCGTGTTCTGCAAGGTGGAGTCTTCCACATCCAGGGCATCGGTCGCCAGGCGGGCCTCGACATTCAACCCCTTCAACCAGGCGGGCGTCCCGTCAGACGGCGGCGCCGGCGGCGATGACGTGGGCGCCGCCGGGCGAGCAGGCGGCGCGGCAGGCTGAGTCGTTTTCTTGCGATTCCAAAAGGCAAAGAAGGGCAGCAGGAGCAAGAGCAGCGGAAGCAGCAGCCATCCCAGTGGGGGGAGTACCAATAGACTCGGCCCGGTGGGCAACGACCACCGCGGCTGCCCACCCTGGCAGTCGCGCGCGCTCGCTTCCCCCGTGTTCACTGCGAGGTCATGCAATCCCACATCATCGGTCCTTACTCGATAGCGAAACATGCTTGCTTTCTCCGGTAGGGATGCCAACGTCCACTGCACGCCCATGGTACCAAGCTCGGCACCTGGTACCACGCTGTCCGGCACCACGCTAAGCCCTCCCGACGTTCCCGACTCCTGAATCCTCACGTCAAAGGCCGCCGCTTCGTTCAACGCCCCAGCGATGCTGCCATAAATCGTGACGAGGTCGCTAGCCTGCGAAGAGGTGTGCGCATCGCCGGGGCTGGAGGCCAACTCGCGCATCAAGGAGGACGACACCGGGTCTCCCGCGAGGGTGATGGTGATGATCCGAGTGCCGGTGCCCTTCAAGGCATCCGCCGCCGCCCGCGCATCCGCTTCCTGCGAGGCACCGCCGTCGCTGAGCAGGACAGCCACCCTTTGGGAATCCTGACGCACGCCCGGACCAGCCAACTGCGAGCCGGCAGCCCGAAGCGCGGCGCCAATCTCCGTACCATTCCCAATCAGCGAGGTGTCCAACGCCTGTTCCAAGCGCGCCACGTCCGCCGTCAGGCCCTGGGCGAGACGTGGTACATCGCTAAAGTAGACAATGGAAACCTGGTTTGCATCCAGATCGACTTCATTCACGAACGTCTTCGCCGCGACTAGCGCCTGCTGGTACCGTTCCCCCTGCATACTGCCAGAGCTGTCGACCAGCAGGACGATATCAGCCGCCCTCTGCATAGGCTGGCAGACAGGGAGCGTGGTCGGATTGAAGCGAAGCACGACTTCCGCCTCGCCGCTTCCCCATACCACCCGCGGCTCTACCGTACGCGAAAAGGGACCAGCTATCGCGGGCCGAGCCACCTTCCACGTCGCAAAGGCCCCGGTGCCCATAACGAGCAGCAATAAACCAATCAACACTACGGCAATCCAGTGGCGCACGCTTCCCCCCAAAGAAAAGCAGTTGCCGGCACCGCCCACTTTGTTCAGCGGTGCCGGCAACGATCGTCAGTGTCGGACTAGACGGCCATTCACTACACCCACGGTGCGTCCGACTGCCCCGCCTCTTCATCCATGTCCCACACGGTGTGTGCATCGATACCGGTCGCTGCCCCTGCGGTGCCATTCGCACCGCCATCGGAAGTCCAGGCGTCGGGCACCGGGTGCGCGGTCGTGGTGGGCCGCCCACCCTGGCTGTTGCCAGACTGGCCGTCACTGCGGTGCCGCGTCTTGAAGCCACCGCTGCCCGCCGTCCCGCGCCGGCGCTTCTTCAGTTCATCGAGCCGGTCTTCCAACAGCTGCTCGGCTGCCGCCGCCACGTCCAGGAACTCCTGCCGAACGACGCGACCTGGCACGTTTGGATCGTAGGCCTGCGCGCGAAGCGAAGCAATCCATCCCTCGTCACCGAGGTTGTCGTCGAGCAGGGTGGTCTCTTCCTCCGGCCCCATCGCCTGCTGCTCTGCGCGGATCAAGTGCTCAGCGAAGTCGTAGTCAATGGAATCCGCGTGACCAGGGCGAAGGCTGTGACTCCGGAGTGCATAGGTTACCAGGGCATCGAGGATGGTGGGCTGCGGTGTACCCGCCGTTTTCGCGTTTGCCTCCCACGGTTCAGTCAACCAGAACGTCTGATCTTCATCTCCCTTCGGCCAGACCAGCATCCAGCGGTAGCCACGGCGGTCCTCCTTTTCCTCGAACATGCCCAGCATGCCGAGGTAAAGGAACTGGCGGAACCGCTGCGGCTGCATACGCACCGCCCCGAGTGGCGTGGGCGGCTCGGCCGGTGCGGCTGCCTCGGCAATCGCGGCAACCTCTTCCGGCGGAGGCGCTTCCTCCTCCTCGGATGGGTGGAAACCACCCATATCGCTGCCATCCCTCCCGGAGACATGTTTCAGGGTTTCCAGCCGCTCCTGCAACATCTTGCGCCCCACCCGCGCCAGGTCGTAGAGGTCTGGGCGCACCACCTCGTCTGGATCATCAGGGTCAACAGCCTGGCGCTCCAGCCAACCGATGAAGCCACCATGGTTAAAGTTGTCTTCGAGTACCTTGCGCTCGTGGCCCGGCCCGAGGCGCTGCCACTCCGTCTTCAGGAACTGCTCGACCAGCTTGTATTCGATGGGCGCGGTGCTTCGTGGCTGGGCCGTGCTTCCAACAATGACATAGCGGTGCAAGGCATGCATCACGTCCGGTTCCTTGCCGAGCAAACCATGCGCGGCGTTCCACTGTAGGGTCAGCCAGATGGAGCGGGACTGATTCTGGGTCGCGTATGTCAGTTCCCACCAGCGCAGGTCCTGGCTCTTCTGCAGCCTTACGTGGTTCAACATCGCCAGGTAGAAGAACTGCCGCATCGCCTGCGGGTTCTCCAGCAGCATCACCACACGAGGATGAAGCGGGCGGTACGCTTCGTGGTCGCGCATGAAGGCGCGTTCATACGTAACCGCATTCGCCTCGGCCGCGAAGTTGTGCATCAGCACCGGATCCAGTTGTCCGCTCCCTTCCTCGAAGTGCTGGATATACGCTTCCATGCACTCTTGCCAGGCCGCGAAGGCCTCGGGGGGATAGAGGTCATCGGTACGCACCAGCGTCAGCTTGTACTGGTTTTCGGAATTGACCACGCTAATGTTGTACAGATCATCCGGCATAATTGGATCCAGGTTCTGTGCATTGCGCAGAATTCCCTCCAGTCCGCCCGGGCCCCGGAAATAGGTATCCGATTCTGGCGCCTGTACCCGAATGAGGTTGCTCTTGCGGCGCGGAGTGGCTTGCACGTCCCCCTCGAAGAGCGGCTCCGCGCCGGGGGCCACCTCATCGGCCAACTCCTCTGGCCGCGTATACTCCGCCTTCAGGGCATCTGCTACCGTCGTCTTGTCCGCGGAACGCTGGTAGCGCCGCCGCCCCAACTGCTCCAGCCGCTGCCGGTTCCTCTGCCCCACCTGGCGCCGGACCGCCTCGCTGACCTCCTGGCTGGGATCGACCATGCTCGAGGGCGCATCGTCCGCCGCCTCCGGTTTGATCTCCACCTGCAGTTGAAGTGCCGTGCCCCGGTAGTCCGCTTTCCACTCCCACTGCCGTAGCGCCGCCGCCACGTCTGCTTCCTCGGCTTCCTGCACGCCCTCCGCCACCAGCGCTTGCACCGCCTTCAGATTGCGGTCATAGCCGTGATCGTCCTCCACCTGCTTCAAGCGCGCCTGCAGGTCACGCCACAACCCCGTCACCTGGCTCGGATCGTCCCCCGTGGCCAGGTGCCAGATCCAGCGCTGCAGTGCGTCGCGGGTTTGAATGCAGATCTCCCGCATCTGCAAGGCGGTCTGGGTGACGAAGTGATGGAGCACCACCTCGCGCCGTAACTCCACCGCCAACTGCTGGATCTTGAAAAATTCATCCTCCGACTGTTTCACCCCGGGTGGCTCGATCAGACCCACCCACTTGTCCCGTGCGCGCTGCTCCATCCGCCGATGCGCGTTTGCTACCTGCTCCTGCAACTTCACTTCGGGCTTTTTCTCCTGGCGTACCTTGCTGACGTCGTTCATGATGCTCAGGAACTCGTCGAACAGGTTCGCGAGACCATCGAAGTAGTCCCACGCGTAGCCCAATTTACCGCTCTTTGCTCTCAGCGGGTCCTCGGTTGTCCGCACATTCAGGATTTCCAGGAGCCGTAGGCGCACCAGCCGCCGGAAGAGGGTAATGTGATACTGCTGCAACTCCTGTAATACGTTTCCAAAAGAACCGTAGATTTCACCCTGCGAGCTCACTCCCCCATAGCGGGCACGTATGTCTTCGGGAATGCGTCTTGCCTTCGTGCGCACCTGCTCGGGCGTCTCTCCTTTTTGCCGCTCGTAGCTACGCGGAATGCTGAAGCTCTTTTCGAGTGTCGCGTTCCGCTGCAGGTCCTTAGCGTCCGGGTCGTTGCCCAGGTTCGTGAAAGCATCCATCCATCCGCCCTGGGTTCCACCCTTTCGCGCAGCCTCCGTCCCGGCCCGTGCTTCCTGCTCGATCAGCGTGGCCCGCTTGCCGTGGTCATTCGCCATGTTTACCATGTTGGCAAGACGCGCGGTGAACAGGGAGGGACTGGCCGACTCCGCTCCGTAGATAACCGTCTGGGTCGACAACAACTCCGCCGCGCGGGTGCGACCGGCCGCGCCCAGCCCCTCCTCCTGGTTCTGGTCGGGTGCCGCCAACGAGAGATGGCGCGCGGCACCGCTGGAATCGCGCGTCTTGCCGCGCGGGACAAGGATTTTCTCGAGCAACCGTGTGGTGAAGGCAAGGGTAGACTTTTCTTGCTTGAAATGGGCAGGCACCTGGAGCGTGTAGGCACCAACGGCACTGAAGAGCGGGATGTTGGGCGTGCGGGCATATTCCGGCGCGAGGTTGGTCGTCACGTACTCCGTGAAGACCTTGCCAGCGTCCTCATCCAGAATCGCACTTATCACTTCCGCCACCATTGGATGGACGCCCTTCTTCGCCTCGTCGGCCAGGGGCGCACCGTTGCGCCTGCCATCTACCAGGTAGCAGGCGTCAAAAATCTTCTGCCGCGGCTCGATCTGGAGGTCGTTGTTGCGCTCGACGTACTGGATCGTCGGCATATGAAAGTCGGAGGCCACGACCATGAAACGGTTCAATTCGCGCCATGCCGCGAAGCTGCGCGCTTTCATCTCCGCTGTGGGGGCGGTGGCGAAGACGCTGGGCAGGGCAAAAAAACTGCGCAGAATGTGATGCACGCCTGCTTTATTGGCCAGCAGTCTCAAGAGTAGCGCCACGTCCAGGAACATGCCGGAGCCGGTGCCGCCCGCGAAAGAGCCCACCACGATAATTTCCAGGCTGCGCTGCTCATCGGTTTCCCGGCGCACGCTGTCAATGGCGGTTCGTAACCCCGTCCAGAGGTGGGAATTCGCCTGCTGGCCCAGCAAATCCTTGTAAATGGCGAGCCGTCCGAACTGCCGGATGCGCCCAGCCCCATTGTCCAGCACGAAGGCGGCGGGGGTTAAGGCATCGAGCCAACGCTCGGCGTGATACCATCGTCCAATCTGGGGCAATTCGTTCGCCGCAACACGTTGAACGAGCGGCCTTGCGTTACCCCCCACATAGATGAACTCGCCCTTCTCCAGCCGTACATCCCCGAACTGGACTGCCTCCTCTTCCCGACCATCCACCTTGCGCACGCCGGCTTCCAGTTGCGTCGCCGTGTCTATCGACAGCAACCGGACGTTGGAGGGCATCACGCCCCCGTTGGCAAGCATCAAATCTCGCTTCAGCCACGTGAGCACCCACTGCCCCGTTCCACCTAGCCCGACAATTAACCCTGGTCTTGACATCGTTCCCACCCTCCTGTGTGCGGGGCTAGCGCCCCTCGAACCAGATGAACCATCCCGCGTGTATCACGAGCGGTGCCCTTAAAACCCATCCAAGCCCGACGCGGAGCCTCCTGACCACGGCCGCCCCAGCCTGCTACGCGGGGCCGCGCCCTGGTCACCGGTACAATATATCCGCCCCGTCCGCGAAGGGCGCTGCTTCGGCCTCCTGCAACGTTCCCTCCCAGAACTGCTCTCCATTCACGTCCGTCGCTTCCAGCCGGATGGCCTTTTCGCCATCCAGCCCTTCGTCGCGCGAGATACGTAGCTCCTTCACCCCGTACTGCTCGAGCATCCCGTGGCGAATCTTCTTCACTCGCGGGTGCCCGTTCAGATTCCAGGGCCCGGCGACGACGTCATCCTTGTTGTAGGGATTCACCAGAGCTACCGTTCCGACCGGGCCACCCGTGAAGCCGTACACTGCGAGGGCAAACAGCCCCGCTACCAGCAACCCCACCGCACCCGTTGCTGACCGGCACGCCACCGGATTGCTCACGAGCGTGTCATTCCGGTTGAAGACCACCTGCCGTGTCCTCTGCAACGGGGCGTACTGCGCCTGCGTGCTGTTCTGGTCAAAGGTAATCTCGTAACTGTACGAGCCACTTCTGGGTGGCGCACTCGCCGGCTGCCCCACGAGCCGGGGCCCATCGGGACGCTGCTCGACCGTCAGCGGCACCTCAGCCACCGTCCCATCCGGAGCTACCAACTCCGCGGACGGCAGCGTTCCGTCCGCGGGAAGGAGCCGGCTCAGATCGGCCAGGACAGCCCCTGCCTCGTCAACCAATTGCAGTTCCAGGGTTGGCAGTGTCTGCCTGCCTGCCACGCACCCCATTGCAGTCTCATGTACGGGTAGCACGGTGTCCTGTGCGGGCTGAACAATCTGGAAATCAAAGGGTCGAGTCCGCACCAGTTCCACGCTAGCTTTGCGGTCGGCGCTGAGAGGATGGTATCGCACCTGCGTCGGCAGGCCCTCCAGGTCAACCTCGATTCGATAGACCCCCTCCGTATTCTGTGGGCTGAACTCACCTATAAAGGTACCCGACTCTTCCGCTGGATCGGCCCGCAACTCGATCTCCTCGAGTTCGGTCCCGTCCGGCGCGTACAATCTTGCCTTCAAGCCGACGGGCTCGTCAGCCGAAAACACCACAGATGGATCGAGCGGCGTGCCCCCATCGTCAACCAGGCGCACCAACACTTTCAGGGGTAGGGGCTGATCGCCGCCGCTCCCTACTGTATTGAGAGAAACCTTGGCCCCATCGGGAGGCTCCACCACTTCGACATTAAAATACTCCGAGCGCACCCGGGTAAACCCAATGGAGGCCCGATCTCGAACTGGCGCAAAGCGATCGGCGCGGTGTTCGCCCGTCATGACCACATCGAGGCTATAGTCCCCTTCCGCCGCCAGGTCTTCAAACGAGACGGCCAGTACGTCGGGACGGCCCGGATCGAGCGTCGGCGTCGCTGTCACCACTCTCTGATCATGTGACAGGCGCACCTCGAACCAGCTTTCCGGGTTGCCCTCAAACACGCGCTGTGGGTCGATCACATTGCCCTCCGCCTCATCCACCACCTGAAGCTCGACCGTCAAGGGCAAGGTGTCTGCCATCCCCGGTTCGTTCAAGGGAATGATCTGCTCAGGTTCTGGGCTGAGCACTTCAAAATCAAAGGGGCGAATCTCGGTGCGCACGTTATAGGTAGTCTGGAGCGCGGAGAATATCTCCAGGGGCGCGGACGCCGCCGGGTCGGCGCTAGCCGCCCGCCCCGTCAATGAGATCGTATAGGCGCCCAACTCGCCAACGGGAAGCGGTTCGGTACTGCTAAAGATGCCTTCCCCCGTGTGTGTCAGAGATCGCGTGGCCGTCTCTCCGTTCGGACTCATAATGGTCACGTCCATCTCCAGAGGGAACGCGGCGTGCTCCGCAAAGGGACGGCCCGTGCTGCGATCTCGAATCTCGTATGTCAGAAAATGCTCGTCGTTCGGATCGTAGAAGGGCTCTACGTCATA
>DASVVH010000560.1:0-3671 GCA_036386615.1 Ardenticatenaceae bacterium | reverse complement strand
TGATTATCTACTCGTGGTTCACCTGCACAGGAGCGAGGGAGTACCTCAAGAATGGTTGTTGCTGTCTGTTCCAGATGGAATCACTAAGACGATAAGTATACCGGGCTACGACGAAGGCGAGGCTCCCCGATGGATGTCCTGGCGTCCGGGGACAGACGAAGAGCAATAGGTTTACGAGCCGGAGAGAATGGACATAGAAGATGACACCGGAACAACTGCTGGAGGAAGTGATGCTGCTGGAGGAGGAGGAGCGCGAGAGGCTGTTCGCGTTGATGCGCGAGCGGCCCGTGCTGCGCCGCCAGCTTGAAGGCAAGACGATGCCGCGCCCCACGGGAGCGCAAAGAGAGGAGAAGCCGTCGGCGGTGGAGAGCACCGCCGACTACCTGATTATCTGGGACGGCGGCTCGAAGGGGAACCCTGGGCTGGGTTACGGGTCGTACCAGCTTACGTCGGTGGCAAATGGAAAGAGCCGCGTGGAGACGATGGAGTTCCCCGGCAAGATGACTAACAACGAGGCGGAGTACGAGACGTTGATAGCCGCGCTGGACACGCTCGCCACGAAGATACGCGAGCGGGGGCGCGACCCCAAAAGCTACAAGTTGGACCTGCGGGGCGACTCGCTTCTGGTCATCAACCAGCTTCTGGGGAAATGGAAGGCGAAGGACGCGCGAATGGCGGCGTACCGGGACCGGGCGCGGGAACTGTTGAAGCAGTTCGGCAGCTACACGCTCCGCCACCATGACCGCTCACACAGCGTCGCGGCGCTAGGACACTAATGCACATCTGCGGCTGGTAGGGGCACGGCATGCCGTGCCCCTACCAGCCCCCAACGGACAAGAGGAATGGAAAAATGGCTACGCATTTCAAGCCCGTGTCGTCCAGGAAGGATTTTCTTCAGGGCGAGCGGGAGACCCTACAGTTCTGGAAGGACAACCGAATCTTCGAGCGCTCGATGGAGGAGCGCAAGGGTGGCAAGCCTTTTGTGTTTTACGAGGGGCCGCCGACGGCAAATGGGAAGCCGCACATCGGCCACGTCATCACGCGGGTCTACAAAGATGTTTTCCCGCGCTACCGCACGATGAAGGGGCAGTTCGTGCGGCGCAAGGCGGGTTGGGATACTCACGGCCTGCCCGTCGAAATCGAGGTTGAGAAGCGGCTGGGGCTGAACGGTAAGGAGCAGATCGAGGCGTTCGGCGTGGCCGAGTTCAACCGCCTCTGCCGCGAGTCGGTCTGGTCGAACGTGGAAATCTGGGAGGACCAGACGGAGCGGCTGGCCTACTGGGTGAACCTTGACGAAGCCTACGTCACGATGCGGAACGAGTACATCGAATCGGTGTGGAGCATCCTCAAAAACTTCTGGGACCGCGAGCTTCTGTACCAGGGCTACAAGGTGGTGCCCTACTGCCCGCGCTGTGGCACGCCGCTGTCGAGCCACGAGGTCTCACAGGGTTACGCGGACACGGAAGACCCATCGCTGTACGTGAAGTTCCCGCTTCAGGACGAGCCGGGCACCTACTTCCTGGTCTGGACGACGACGCCCTGGACGCTGCCGGGCAACGTGGCGCTGGCGGTGGGCGAGGACGTGACCTATCAGTTGGTGCAGCGCGGCGAGGACAAGCTGTGGCTGGCAAAGGAGTTGACCGGAAAGGTGATGGCGCTGGGCGGCGAGGCCGAGTGGACGGTGCTGCGCGAGGCCAAGGGCCGCGAGTTGGCGGGGAAGCGTTACCAGCCACTCTTCCGCTTCCTCTCCTTCGAGCAGGAGGCGCACTACGTCGTCACGGCGGATTTCGTCTCCACCGAGGACGGCACGGGCATCGTCCACATGGCTCCTGCCTTCGGCGCGGACGACATGGCGGTGGGCCGCGCCTACAACCTGCCCGTGCTGATGACCGTCGCGCCGGACGGAACCTTCGTGCAGGAGGTCCGCCCCTACGCGGGGGTTTTCGTCAAGGATGCCGACCCGCGCATCGTGGAGGACTTGAGCCAGCGCGGGCTGGTCTACTTTGCAGGCCGATACGAGCACTCGTACCCCTTCTGCTGGCGCTGCAAGACACCCCTGCTCTACTATGCGCGCACGACGTGGTACATCGAGACGACGCGCTACAAGCAGGAGTTGCTGGACAACAACAACCGCATCAACTGGATGCCGGACCACATCCGCACCGGGCGCTTCGGGGACTGGCTGGAAAACAACGTGGACTGGGCGCTGGGCCGCGAACGCTACTGGGCGACGCCGCTCCCCGTCTGGCTCTGCGAGGAGTGCGGGCACGGGGACGCGGTTGGCTCCATCGCGGAACTCTCTGAGAAGATGGGGCGCGACATGAGCGAGTTGGACCTGCACCGCCCCTATGTGGACGAGGTGACGTGGCCCTGCGCGCAGTGCGGCGGGGCGATGCGCCGCGTGCCGGAGGTCATTGACGTATGGTTCGACTCCGGCTCCATGCCCTACGCGCAGTGGCACTACCCCTTCGAGAACCAGGAGCTATTCGAGGAGCAGTATCCCGCTGATTACATCTGCGAGGCGATTGACCAGACGCGCGGCTGGTTCTACTCGCTGCACGCTATCTCGACGCTGCTCTACAACCAGCCCGCCTTCAAGAACGTCATCGTGCTGGGGCACGTTCTCGACGGCGAGGGGCGCAAGATGTCCAAGAGCATCGGCAATGTCGTGGACCCCTACGAGGTGCTCAACGCGCACGGGGCAGACGCCGTGCGCTGGTACTTCTTCAGTGCCAGCCCGCCCTGGAACAATACGCGCTTCAGCGTGGACCTCGTAGGCGAGGTGGTCCGCAAATTCATGTTGACGCTGTGGAACACCTACAGCTTCTTCGTCACCTACGCGAACATCGAGGAGTGGGACCCGACCGCGCCGCGTTCGCCCGCCTCGGAGCGGCCCCTGATGGACCGTTGGCTGCTGTCGGAGTTGAACCTGCTGGTGCGGCAGGTGGACGCGGGCATGGAAGCCTACGACGCGACGGGGACGAGCCGCGCCGTCGCCGCCTTCGTGGACGAGCTTTCCAACTGGTACGTTCGCCGCAGCCGTGACCGCTTCTGGCAGGGCGACGCGAACGCGCTGGCAACGCTGTACGAGGCGCTGAAGACGGTGGCGCTGCTCGTCGCCCCCTACGTGCCCTTCCTGGCGGAGCAGTTGTGGCAGAACCTTCGCACGGTGGAGGATGCCGACTCGGTTCACCTCGCCTTCTTCCCGGAGGCGGACGCGGCGCTGGTGGACGAGGGGCTGTCGCGCGCGATGGCGACGGTGCAGAAGGTGGCGAGCCTGGGCCACGCGGCGCGGCAGCAGGCGCAGATGAAGGTGCGGCAGCCGCTTCAGGCGGTGGTCGTCAGCCTGCCTCACAACGAGGAAGAGGGGCTGCGCCAACTCGAAGAGGAGCTACTGGGCGAGTTGAACGTCAAGGAGCTTCGCGTGGTGAAGGGTGAGGCGCTGGCCTCGTACCGCGTCGGGCCGGACCCGGCGGTCTACGGGAAGCAGTTGGGCAAGCAGTTCCCGAAGCTGCGGCAGACATTGGCCGCTATGGACCAGACGCCGCTCGCGCTGGCGCTGCTGCGCGGCGAGAACGCGACGGTCCAGGTGGACGGGGCCGAGGTGACGCTGACGCCGGATACGGTGCTGGTGGTGCCGGAGCAGCGCGAGGGCTACGCCGTGCAGAGCG
>DASVVH010000559.1:0-5436 GCA_036386615.1 Ardenticatenaceae bacterium | reverse complement strand
ACCCACATCTACAACCTGCAATACCGGGAGCAGGACGAGTTCAGTCAGGAACTCGTCGCGCAGGTGGCGCGCAGGTCCGCAGAGCGGCGCGTGCTCCGGCAGCCCGGCCTGCAACCGACGTAATCTGACTATAGGGGCACGATGTGTAGTGCCCCGCCTGCCGTTAGCGGTCGTCGGTCGTCAGTCGTCGGTCGTCAATATGAAAGGAGGGGCACTCATGCCCTTTGAGAGATTTGAGGAACAATTCCAGGAGGTCGAGGAAAAGCCCTTCGACCGCGAGCAGTTCACGCGGATGCTGGGCTACCTCCGGCCCTACAGGCGCGAGGTAGCGCTGATTGGCGTAACGATTATTGGCATCTCCGCCGTGACGCTCTTCGAGCCGTACCTCTTCGGCCTCGTTGTGGACCGGGGCATCATCGGGGGCGACATGGGCACCGTGAACCGCATAGTCGTCGCGCTGCTGGCCCTGCACCTGCTGGCCTGGGTGTCGGGCACGGCGCGCGGCTGGTTGAGCGCGTCGGTGGGGCAGGGCGTCCTCTTCGACCTGCGCCAGCAACTCTTCGCGCACATCCAGAAGTTGAGCCTGCGCTTCTACGACCAGCGCCCCGTAGGCCGCATCATGAACCGCATCACCAGCGACGTGAACGCCGTCGCCGATTTGGTCAACACGGGCATGGTCACTATCGCCACGCAGAGCGTCAGCCTCATCGGTATCGTCCTCGTCATGTTCTGGCTGAGTTGGCAGCTCTCGCTGATGGCCTTCGTCACGCTGCCACTGCTGGGGCTGCTCTTCTTCAAGCTCCGCACGCGCATCGAGACGGCGTGGAAGAACCACCGTCGGAGCACGTCGAACATCAGCGCCAACATGAACGAGTCCATCAACGGCATCTACGTCACACAGGCATTCCAGCGCGAGGAGCGCAACGTCAACACCTTCCGGCGGCTCGCGCAGTCCGGCCACGACGCCTGGATGAGCGCCATCCGCTACGAGGAACTCATCTGGCCGGGCGTGGACCTCATCGGCGTGGCGGGCACGGCGCTCGTGCTCATCACGGGCGCGTACATGGCCCAGCGCGAGTTGGTCACTATCGGCCTCATCATCGCCTTCACCAACTACCTGTGGCGCTTCTGGTCGCCCCTGAGCGCCATGAGCAAGGTCTACGGCCAGATGTTAAGCGCGATGGCCTCCGCCGAGCGCATCTTCGAGTTCCTGGACACCGAGCCGGAGGTCGCGGACAGCCCCAACGCCTACGCCATGCCGCCCATCGAGGGCACCGTCACCTTCGACCACGTTCAGTTCCGCTACGACCCGGAACAGGAGATGGTCCTGAAAGAGGTGGACCTGCACGTCAGGGCGGGCGAGACCATCGCGCTCGTCGGGCAGACGGGCAGCGGCAAGTCCTCCATCATCAACCTCATCATGCGCTTCTACGACCCGGTCGAGGGGCGGGTGATGATTGACGGGCACGACCTGCGCGAAGTGACGCTGGAGAGCCTGCGGAGCCAGATGGCAATCGTCCTGCAAGACAGCTTCATCTTCTCCGGCACGCTCGCCGAGAACATCCGCTACAGCCGCCAGACCGCGACGGACGAGGAGGTGCGCGCCGTTTCAAAGGCCGTCCACCTCGACCCCTATGTGGAGACGCTGGAGAATGGCTACGACACCCAGCTTGGCGAGCGCGGTGGCCGCCTGAGCGTGGGCCAGCGCCAACTCGTCGCCTTCGCCCGTGCCCTGCTGGCCGACCCGCGCATCCTCATCCTCGACGAGGCGACGAGCAGCGTGGACACCGAGACCGAGCGCATCATCCAGCAGGCGATGGGCACATTGTTGGAAGGGCGCACCGCCTTCATTATCGCGCACCGTCTCAGCACCGTGCGCCACGCCGACCGTATCCTCGTCATTCATCAGGGCCGCGTCGTCGAGCAGGGCACCCACGAGGAGCTACTGGCCCTCGGCGGGCGCTACTTCAACCTCTACCTGATGCAGTTCGCGGGCCAACTCCCCGACGGGCTGGAAGAAGTCCTGGAGGAAGCGCCGGAGGCCATAGCCGTCTAAGCCACCCAGCCACCAGTACCCGGTACAGGGGCGCAAGCGGGAACCCTCGCCTGCGCCCCTTCTCTCCATCTTGTACCTGTACGGCTTCACGAGGTTAACACACATGGGTACATCAAGTAAGGTCTAGCTCCTTACTTGTCATCCTGAGCGTAGCGAAGGATCCACCCAGCAACACCCCTATCGTAGAGCATAAGCACGCTTCGACTGCCCTTCCTGACACGGTGAACCTTGTACGCTAACCTTGTGTACTCGTACACGTTACTCCTACCGAATAGAGAGAAAAAGGCTACACCAGAGTACGGACGCTTCTTGGAAACATTAGGAGCAGTGTCACAGCCCTGCCGTTAGTTCTGGTCCCTCGTCACAACTTTATGTCAACTAAAGCCTACATATTCGCCCTTCAATGTAGGCTTTTGTAGGCTTTACTTGTCATAACTAGGAGTCGGCCCCTACTCGGCCCGCCTGCTCTCCCGCCTGCACAGCCCCTCACGCAACACCCCGCCATGCTATTCCCGCAAATCCAACTGGTTAGGAGTTACGCAGTTGGAACAAGCCAGAAGCGGGGGCACCATGCCCCCGCCGTTGCCGTCAAGTCGTTAGCGGTCGTCAGTCGTCGGTCGTCGGTCGTCGGTCGTCCGTCGTCGCCTCGTGCTCCACTACCTAAGCCTATTCACTTCCAGCTTGGCATAAACTCAACAGATTCAGTATACTCTCCCAAATAAGGGCGAACCACCCATCCCACCCCTTACCTCTCTGTCGGAGATCGGCCATGCCTGAACCATCGAGCTTACCCGACGCGCTGCCCCGCGTTCCCACCCACATCCCCGGCCTGGACCTTATCCTGAACGGCGGCCTCCTCGAAGGCGGGCTTTACCTAGTTCTGGGCACCCCCGGCACGGGAAAGACCATTCTCTGCAACCAGATAGCCTTCAAACACGTTGCCTCCGGCGAGCGCGCCGTCTACGTCACGCTCATCGCCGAGACCCACGCCCGCATGCTCGCCCACCTACGCCCCCTCACCTTCTTCGACCCCGCGCCCATATCGGACACCCTCTACTACATCAGCGGCTACCCCGCCCTGGAGCAGGAGGGCGTGGACGGCCTCTTGAGCATGCTCCGCAGCACCGTCCGCGACCACCGCGCGACCCTGCTCGTCATTGACGGCATCGTGAACATCCATCCCCTCGCCGATATTCTGGGGTACAAGCGGTTCATGCAGGACCTTCAGGTCACGATGGAGGCCAATGGCTGCACCACCATTCTCATCACCCCCTCCGGCAACGTCTTCGAGCCTTCGCCCGAACACACGATAGTGGACGGCATCATCGCCCTCAGCCACCAGCGCGTCGGCATGCGCGCCGTGCGCGAGCTGGAAATCCGCAAGTTCCGGGGCAGTGGCTTCCTGGAGGGCAGTCACAGCATCGAAATAGGCGCGGATGGCGTTACCGTCCACCCCCGCACCGAGGCCCGCTACGCCTCCCCGCCCGCGTGGGCGGGTGAAGAGCGCCAGCGCATGGGCTTTGGCATTCCCAGCCTCGACGAGATGGTGCAGGGTGGCCTCCTCTCCGGCTCCACCACGATGCTGCTGGGAGCGCCGGGCAGCGGCAAAACCTCGCTCGGATTGCACTTCCTCGCCGAAGGTGCCCGCCAGGGGCAGCCCGGCCTCCACTTCGGCTTCTATGAGACGCCGCCGCGCCTCGCAAGCAAAGCCAGCCAGATTAGCCTCGATTTTGCGAGGCACGTCGTAGAGGGAACCATTGAGGTCATCTGGCAGCCACCTTTGGAAAACAATCTGGACGCCCTGGCCGAGAAGTTGCTAGCAGCCATCCACCGGAGAAAAGTGCGGCGGCTCTTCCTCGATGGCGTCAACGCCTTCAAAGAGGTGGTTTACCCTGAACGGCTGGGCCGCTATTTCGTCGCGCTTACCAACGAACTGCGCGCGCTCGATGTGACCACCGTCTACACCAGCGAATGGCCCGCGCTCCTCGCTCCGGCAGCGGAGTTGCCGGACGGCGCGATGGTCGAGATGGCCGAGAACATGATTCTCCTGCGCTACGTCGAACTCCGCTCGCAACTCTACCGCCTCCTCTCCATCATCAAGATTCGGGAGAGCGGCTACGACCCTTCCATCCGCGAGTTCCGTATCACCAGCCAGGGCGTAGAGGTCGCCTCCACCTTCGAGAGCGCCGAGGCGATTCTGACGGGCACCGCCCGTCCCTCCTTCCCGTCGTCCGGCTTCCCGCGCACGGGAAGACGCTCGTCCGGCGCGCGTGGAGGAAAGCGAGGAGTGCCGTGAAAGACATCCTCGTCGTCGAAGACGAGTACGCCATCGCCGAGTTGGTCAGCATCATTCTGGAGGAGGCTGGCTACCGGGTCACGATTGCACAAAATGGGCGCGAGGGCTTAAACTATCTCGCGGCCCATCGCCCGGCCCTCGTCATCTGCGACGTGATGATGCCGCTTCTGGACGGGCGGCAAGTGGCGCGCGTCATGCACGCCAATCCCGCCTACCGCGCCATCCCCATCGTCATGATGAGCGCCCTGCCCGAACTCGCGCAACACGACGGCCACTACGCCGCCTATCTGAACAAACCTTTTGACCCCGACGACCTGTTGGAGGTCATTGCCCGGCTCGCTGGCCCGCCGGAATCGTAGCCTCCGGCATCACAGAATTTCTCCTTATCGCCTTTAGAGAGTAGCGTTACCCTTACTGGCGGTACTATCCTTGCAGTACACTCCAGTAGATTCCCTGCCCGGAGTGTAGGGCATCAATGCTAGGGAGGTACCTGAATGAAATCCAGCCGATTAACATGGCTTATCGCGGCAGCGATTGTGCTGCTTGCCCTCAACTCGCGGAGCGCCGCGGCGGCTCCGCGCGCCCAGACGAACCCGATTCCAGTTACCATCACGGACAACGGGTTCAGCCCCATGCGCGTGGGTGTCAATCAGGGCACCGATGTCGAATGGCTCAACACGAGCGACGTGGCCCACACCATCTCGCCTGTAATAGATAATGACGAGTTGCAACCCTTCATCATCGAGGCGGGCGCGACCCATACGCAGATCTTCCCTGAGCCTGGTGTCTACGAGTTCTATTCGGACCAATTCGGTGAGCCGAACGAAAGGGGCTTGATAGTCACCATCACCATCCGGCCCGACGACCTGGGTGCCCAACAGGACACCACCCCCACCTCCACAGCAACCGCCACGCACACGGCCACGCCCACGCAGACAACGACGCCCACTGCTACGCCAACGGGCACCATCATGACGGCCACGCCGACCCAGACACCCACGCCCACCCCAACCCTCTTCCTCACCTCCTCGCCCTCGCCCACCGTATCAGGGTTGGTTGCCGACATCACGGTCAACGACCAGAC
>DASVVH010000558.1:0-10084 GCA_036386615.1 Ardenticatenaceae bacterium | reverse complement strand
ATGGGCAGTGCGGGGCGGGTTCCGGTGGGTACCCAGGTCAAGGTAGGGGACCGCATAGGCCGTCCCTCCTGCGAGGGGGGCTTCTCCGATGCGGCGCACCTGCACATCGCGCGGCGCTACAATGGGCAGTGGATAGACGCCGACGGCGCTGTGCCCTTCGTGCTCGGCGGCTGGCAGGCGCAGAATGGCGCGGGCACCTACAATGGCTATCTGGTGCGCGGCAGCGAGAGCCGCGAGGCGTGTGTCTGCCGCACGGATGAAATCAACGGGATAAAGGCACCTTGACGTATCGGGATGTCGGGTTGGAAATGAGTATCCATACGAGGAACCGCCCAAGCGCCCTACACGGGGCGTTGTTTATGCTCCTGTTGGTGATGGCACTGGGGTTGAGTGGCTGTGGCTCCGAGCAGCCGCTGCCCGCCACCCCCACCCCAGTGGCGGCGACACCCGCCGCGACGGCGGCTCTGTCTCTGCAACCGCCGACCGCGACGGTTCCCGCGCCCACTTCGACCATCACCCCCAGCCCGGAACCGACGTTCACGCCTTCCCCCACGCTAACCCCTACGCCGACCCCCTGGCCGCAGGCGACCTTCGTTCCTGACCAGTATGTAGTGGATTGGGGCGACACGCTCCAGGCTATAGCGGGTAACTACGGCATCACTCTGGAACAGTTGCTGGAGATGAACGGCATGGATGGGGACCGACCCCTCCAGGTTGGTCAGGTGCTGGCCGTCCCCTCGGCGATTAGCGTCAATCTCCCGCAAGCGTACCTCATCCACGACAGCGAGGTCGTCTATAGCCACGCTTACCAGAATTGGGATACGCGCCGCTTCGTGGAGCAGCAGGGCGGCTACCTCGCGCAGTATCGAGAGGGCGAGCTAACCGGGGCCGAGATTATTGATCAGGTGGCCTTCAAGTATCACGTCGGGCCGCGCGCCCTGCTTGCCGTGATGGAACTGGCGAGTGGGTGGGTCACCAATCCCGCGCCGTCGAGCCTCTACCCCTTTGGCCTGCGCGACCCCGGACGCGCCACGCTCACCCTGCAAGCGAAGTGGGCGGCAGTGCGAATGATGGAGGGCTACTACGGGCAGTTGGAGGGACGGCGCGATTGGGTCTTCCTCTCCAACGGCGTGCCTGCCCGCCTCTACCCCGGCACCAACCCAGGTACGGCGGGCATCGCCAGTGTGCTGGCCCTCATCTCGGAGCCGTTGGGCGTGCTGGACGTGATGCAATCCAACGCCTTTCAGAACACCTACCTTCGCCTATTTGGTACCGTGGCGGGCGGGGCCGTTTTGCCCCCTGACGGCGAACAGCCCTATTTCGGCCTCCCCTGGCGCGAGGGGGAGATATGGTACTTCACAGGCGGCCCGCACGGCGGCTGGGGCGATCGGGAATCCGGCTGGGCCGCGCTCGACTTCGCGCCGCCACTGAAACGGGGTTGCGCGCCGTCGCGCTGGCCGACGCTGGCCGTCGCGCCGGGGATGGTCATCCAGTATACGCCCGGCGAGACGTGGGTGGACATGGACGGCGACGGCAACATTCACACGGGATGGGTGGTCTTCTACATGCATCTTTCCAGCACCGGGCACGCCCCGCTAGGAACGTTTGTCGAGGCGGGCGACCCCATCGGCTTCGCCTCGTGCGAGGGTGGGATTTCGACGGGGGCGCACCTGCACCTCGCGCGCATGTACAACGGGCAGTGGATGCCCGCCTACCGCCCGGTGCCGTTCCAGCTTGGCGAGTGGACCGCGAGGGGCTTCACGACGGAGAGCTACGATGGCTATCTAAGGAATGAGGACGGGAGAGTACTGGAAGCATGTGACTGCCGCTCGCGGCGGAAGAACCAGTTCCCCGAAGTGTGGCACCCAGGCATGCGGTAGGAGGGCAATTCAAAATTAAAAATGCAAAATGCAAAATGCAAAGTTTGACGGCGTGCCGAGGACAGATTATGTGAAGCAAAGCCAACAAATGCCAACATTGAAGGGCGATAGATGTTGGCATTGCTTGACATAATGTGAGATGTGTGTGGGTCACAATGGTACGTCTGCTACATCTCACCTGTACCAGACGTAGAGCCGTTGTCGTTTATTTTGCATTTTTAATAGGAGTTACGCAGTTGAGGGCAGACGTAACGACCAATACCTGAAAACCGCGCATCACTACCGGTTGAAAGGGAGCGCTCTACAGCGTCAGCGACGCGGAGCAACGGAGCGGGCAGGATGCCCGCGCTCCCGGCTTGTTCCAACTGCGTAATTGTACGGATACACAAGGTTGGCATACAGGTTGGGCCAAGCACGCAGGGAGGGCGCAACGTGCTAACGCTCTACGACAGGCATGTTGCTGGGTGGATCCTTCACTTCGTTCAGGATGACATGGCTGTGGCTAGCTGGTACGCGACCTACTCCTGCGTGCTATGTTGTGTGCTAACCTCGTGAAGCCGTACACGTAATATCTACTTAATTTTGAATTGCAAGTTCCCGTAGCTCGTCCTCGCTGAGAATCCGTATCCCCAACTGTTCGGCTTTCTGAAGCTTGGAGCCTGCGTTCTCTCCGGCTAGCAGGAAGTCGGTCTTGCTGCTGACGGCGCTCGTCACCTTGCCGCCGTGCTCCTCGATGAAGGCTTTGGCCTCGTCGCGGCTCATGGTGGGCAGCGTGCCCGTGATGACGAAGGCGCGGCCCGCCAGAGGCGCGCCTTCCCCCGCGGCTGTGCGCTGGCTGGCGAAGCTGACCCCCTCCGCGCGCAGCTTGTCGAGCACCCTACGGTTGGACTCGTGGCTGAACCACTCCACGAGGCTCTGCGCGCTGATGGGGCCGATGCCGGGAATCGCCTCCAACTCCTCCTTTGAGGCTTGCATCAGCACATCCACTGAAGGGTAGTGCTCGGCCAGCAGCGCCGCCTGCACAGACCCGATGTGGCGGATGCCCAGCGCCGTCAGGAGCCGTATCATCCCCTGTTCTTTGCTTCCCTCGATGCTGGTCATGAGGTTGGCCGCGCTGAGTTCTCCAAGCCCTTCCAACCCGGCCAGTTCCTCAGGGTCGAGCGTGTAGATGTCTGCCACGTCTCGCAGCAGGCCGAGCGTGACGAACCGCGCCGCGAGCTTCTTGCCCAACCCTTCGATGTCCATCGAGCCGCGCCCGACGAAGTGCTCCACCTTCCTTACGAGTTGGGCGGGGCAGGCGGCATTGGTGCAGTAGTAGTTGGCCTCGTCCGGTGCGCGATGGACTGGCTCTCCGCACGAGGGACAGGTGTCGGGCATCCGCCACTCGCGCTCGTCACCCGTTCGCATCTCCGGCAGGGCGTTCATCACCTTTGGAATCACGTCGCCGGAGCGCTTCACGACCACATGGTCGCCGATTCGCAGGTCGCGTTCCCGAATGTAATCCTCGTTGTGGAGCGTGGCGTTGGAGACCGTGACGCCCCCGATTTCGACGGCCTCAAGAATGGCGTTCGGGTTGAGCACGCCCGTTCGCCCCAGATTCACCTTGATGTCGAGCAGCCGCGTCACCGCCTCGCTGGCGGGGAACTTCCAGGCGACGGCCCAGCGCGGCTCACGCCCCACCACGCCAAGCCGCTCCTGCACGGCGAGGTCGTTTACCTTGAAGACGATGCCGTCCACCTCGTAGTCGAGTTCCGAGCGCCGCGCCATCCACTCCTTCGCGTAGTCAATCGCCTCCTCGAAATCGGTAAAGCGGCGAATATGAGGGTTCAGGGAGAAACCCATTCGTCCCAGGTAGCCCAATGCGTCCCAATGAGTCAGTATCTCTACATCGTCCGCATAGTCTATGCCGTAGCCGAAGAAGGAGAGCGGACGCCGCGCCGTGATGCTGCTATCGAGCAGCCGCAACGAGCCTGCCGCCGCGTTGCGCGGGTTGGCGAAAACCTTCTCGTCTGTCTCGGCCTGCTGGCGGTTCATGCGGTGGAAGTCGGGAATCTTCATGTAGACCTCGCCGCGCACCTCCATGCGGCTGGCGAGGGGAGGATTCTCAGGAAAGGCGGGCCACGTCTCGCGGCGCGGGCGTTCCGTCTCGTGCCCCGCGTGGTCGCTCACAGGTATTGCCAGGGGCACGTCGCGCACGGTGCGAAGGTTGGGCGTAATGTCCTCGCCCACGATGCCGTTGCCGCGCGTCGCGCCAAGCGCCATGCGCCCGTTGACGTAGGTAATCGCCACCGCGAGGCCATCAATCTTCGGCTCCAGTATCCACTCCAGGGTCGCGCCATTCGCCAGCTTCAGGACGCGCTCGTGCCACTTGCGGACCTCCGCCTCCTCAAAGACGCTGGCAAGCGAGAGCATGGGCCTGGGGTGCTGTACCTTGTCGAACGATTCAACAGGCACGTCCCCTACACGCTGGCTGGGCGAGTCGGGGGTACGGAGGGCTGGAAACTGCGCCTCCAACTCCCGCAGCTCTATCATGAGCGAGTCGTAGGCGGCGTCGGAGAGTTGGGGGTCGTCAAGGACGTAGTAGCGGTAGTTGTGGTAACGCAGAGTCTCGGCCAACTGCTCCCAGCGCTCTTGAGCGGTTATCATGTCCATATCGTGTTTAAGGTGTTCCGTGCGGAGATGAGGGGATAATAGTGTGGGATTGTGCGCCCATTGTATCGTTGCTTTGCGACAGAGCAGCCGAGCGATTGGTGATTTCTCTGCTCGAAAGCAGTGAAAAGCATCCCTACGGGTTCCGCTCAAGCAGGCTTGCAATCACTGCCACCAGTTCGGCTGGCTCAACGGGTTTTGCTATGTACATCTGGTAGCCAGCCTGGAAAGCCTTCAGGCGGTCCTCCACCCTCGCGTATGCAGTGAGGGCAATGGCCGGAGTGTTGCCTCCGCGTTCGGCAGGAAGCGACCTAACCTGCCTGATAAGCTCGTAGCCATCTTCGTCGGGCATACCAATGTCACTGACCATCACATCTGAAGGCTGCTGGTTCAGGTGCGCTATCGCCTCCTGAGCAGAACCCGCGCTCGACGCCTCCGCACCGTATTGCTTCAGAATGGTTGCCAGCAGGTCGCGCGTGTCGGCCTCGTCGTCCACTATGAGAACTCGCACGCCGTCCAGCCTCTGCGTGACTTCGATGGAACGGCTGACGATACTGGCGCGTGGATGGACCCTACTATTATCTTCGGCGGGCTGGTGGTGAATAATCATCAAAGGAAGCACTACTGTAAACGTAGCTCCCTGCCCCTCCCCCTGGCTGTATACACTTACCTCTCCACCGTGCAGTTCCACCAGATGGCGCACGATGGCAAGGCCCAACCCCAACCCTCCATGATGGCGATTGAGCTTTTGGTCGGCCTGCCGGAAGCGCTCGAAAACGTAGGGTAGAAACTCAGGGCTGATGCCAGCGCCGGTGTCGCTCACTGTAATCTCGATGTGGGAGTTGATGCGTTCCAGGCGAACCTGCACCCGCCCGTCCCTGGGCGTGAACTTAATCGCGTTCGAGAGCAGATTCCAGATGACCTGCTGTAGCCGCGCCGCGTCGCCTGCAATCGGCCCCGCGCCACTATCGAGCACTTTCTGGATTCGCACAGACTTAGCATCGGCGGCGGGGCGCACGGACTCGATAGCCGTTTCGATAAGCTCTGCGGGGTCTATCGGCTGCACATCGAGGCGCATCTTCCCCGAAACGATGCGGGAGACATCGAGTAAGTCTTCGATGAGTTGCGCCTGCGCCCGCGCGTTGCGCTCGATAACCTCAACCGCGTGGGCGACTCTCTGCGGGTCAAGCGCGCGGTTGCGGAGGATATGCACCCACCCCAGCATCGCCGTGAGCGGGGTCCGCAACTCGTGTGAGACCGTTGCCAGAAAATCATCCTTCAGGCGGTTGGCCTCCTCCGCCTCTTTCTTCGCCTGAAGAATCTCCTCCTCGTACCGCGAGCGCTGGCGCATCGGGACGAAAACACAGTCGTTGACCGTTACGCCGTCACGCTCCCGCCGCACCGCGTTGGTGAGCATCGGCACGTTCTCGCCACTTTTGGAGCGCAGCAAGAGGTACATTTCGTCCACCCTGCCATGCATCTTCAACATGGGGAAGAGATGCGTTTGATAGAAGATGCGGCCCGCTACGGATAGAATGGACTCGATGTGCTTGCCCTGCACCTCACCCGGTTCGCGCCCCAGCAGCTTCAGCAGCGTCGCGTTGACCATGACGGTGATGCCATCATCGGTGAACGCCAGGAAGCCGCAAGGCGCGGTGTCTAGCAGACTGTCCATTCGAGTTCCTCGGCCAATGGTGGCGCGGTTCAGCCACCGCGCTCGGTGGTCAGGTACTCCTTGATGAGGCGGATGGTCTCGTCGGGATGGCTCATGTGCGGGCAATGGCCCGTCGCCTGCATCACCCGTAGCGTGCTGCCGGGCAGGTGGCGGTGGAGGTAGTCACCGACCTGTAGCGGCGCAATGGCGTCGTCGGAACACTGCATGATGAGCGACGGCACCCTCACCTCTGCTAAATCACTCCGGTTATCGGAGAAGAAAGTCGCCTCCGCGAATCGCCGCGCGATTTTGGGGTCCGTCGAGCAGAAGCTTTCCTCCAACTCCTGCGCCAGTTCGGGGTAGTCGGGGTTCTTCATGATGACGGGCGCGAGAAAGTTCGCCCAGCCGATGTAGTTGCGCTCCATCGTATCGAGCAGCCCCTCGATGTCCGCGTGCTCGAAGCCGCCCACGTAGTCCGGGGCGTCATTGATGTAGCGGGGCGAGGGGCCGATGAGAATCAGGCGCTCAAAGCGCTCAGGCTCCCGTATGGAGGCCAACATGCCAATCACGCTGCTCACGGAATGGCCGACGTAGATAACGTTTGACAGGTCCAGCGTCGCGCAGACATCGAGCACGTCCTGTGCATAGCCACCGAGGTCGCCGTAACGCTCGGCACTGTACGCGCGCAGGTCCGATTTGCCGGAACCTACATAGTCGAAGAGGACGATTCGGTAGTCGTCCTCAAAGGCGGGTGTCACGAAGCGCCACATGTTCTGGTCGCAGCCAAAACCGTGAGCCAACAGCATGGGCTGTGAACCGCTGCCAAAAACCTTCACGTTATTGCGAAGGAGGATATTCTGATTCATCTCTTTACATTCCAAGCTTCAGGGGTGTTGGACGACTACGCAATCATAAGTCCGGTGTGGGAAGAGGGCAACTGCTGGCAGGGTATAGAGTAGGGCGGTGTCAAAGTGGGGTAGGGGAAGGAGGAGCGGGAGCGAGAAAGGGGCCGCAGGGCACAGAGGCCAGTATAGGCCAGTAACGGCCAGTACTGGCGAACGAAAGGCGGCCAGTATAGTGATAAGTAGCTGCTTTGTGGTTATTAGGTACATTATAAGTGTACGGATAGACAAGGTTGGCATACAGATTGGCCCAAGCACGAAGAGAGGGCGCAACGTGCTAACGCTCTACGGCAGGCATGTTGCTGGGTGGATCCTTCACTTCGTTCAGGATGACATGGCTGTAGCTAGACCTTACTTGATGTACCAGTGTGTGCTAACCTCGTGAAACAGTACAGTTAAAAAGTAGCGCTCTACAGAGTCAGTGATGGGGAGCAACGGAGCGGGCACCGCCCATAGGGCACCCGCCGCGCTCCCGGCTTGTTCTAACTGCGTAACTCCTATTCCATCCGAAGGCTGCGAAAGTGCCATTCTTGTTCAGGAGATTCTCCGACCTGACGTATAAGCACAGCTAAATCGCCTAGCCGCGCCTGAATACGCAAGAAAAGAGGCTCGAATTCAGCATCTGAATCAATAACCTGCCCCTCGTGAACGGCAACGAACTGGTTTAGATACATTTCTTTCAACACTGAATGCATCCGTTCAAACGACGCGATCTCAGCGTCCAGTTTCTGAACGCTCAATTGATCCAGGTGCTCGTTGATGGCCTCCTCGACAATCGCTTCGGGTGGCCTGCCCAGGAACCGGGCTAGCTGTTCCACTTTCAATTGCAGGGAGGGTTCAATCGAGATGCTTGACATAACTTCCTCTATTTCCGGGAACGTCGCTACTCGTTGCGCTGCTTGATGTAGCTCAGGAACTCTTCAAGGGGGCGCGTGTTAATGACATCTTCGAGTTCGGCCCAGGCGCGGCGCGCCTGGCTGATGCCGTAGCGAATCACATCAAGGCCGTCGGTGTTGTGCGCGTCCGAGTCCACACTGAGCAGGCAGCCGTATTCGAGCGCCAAGCGAGCGTGCGTGGGGTCCAGGTCGAGGCGGTCCACCTGCGAGTTGATTTCGAGGATGGTGCCGTGCTCGGCAGCGGCGCGCAGCACGGCGTCCATGTCGAGGTCCGCGCCCTCGCGCCGCCCCAGCAGGCGGTTCGTCATGTGCCCAATCACGTCAACGTGCGGGTTGCGGATGGCGTTCAGCATTCGCTGCGTCAGCGTCTCGCGGTCCCCGCGAATGCCCGTGTGCATGGAGGCGACCACCACGTCCAGCTTCGCCAGCAGGTCGTCGGGATAATCAAGCGAGCCGTCCTGCTTGATTTCGACCTCGGCCCCTTGCAGGATGGCGAAGTCGTTGAACTTGGCGTTGGCGTTGATTATCTCGTAGCGCTGCTCGATGATTCGTTCCGGCGAGAGGCCGTTGGCGATGCCGAGGCTCTGCGAGTGGTCGGTGATGACGATGTACTCGTAGCCGAACTCGCGCGCGGCCTGCGCCATCTCAAGGACGCTGGCCTTGCCGTCGCTCCACGAGGTGTGCATGTGCAGGTCGCCGAAGAGGTCATCCAGTTCAACCAGGTCCGGTAACTCGTCGTCACGCGCCGCCTCTACCTCGCCCGCGCCCTCGCGTAGTTCCGGGGGAATCCAGGGAAGGCCGAGCCGTCCGTAGAGCGCCGTCTCCGTCTCGAAGGCGGCGTCTCCTCTGGCATCGCTCAACCAGTCGTCCACCTGCAAGGATAGCCCCGCCTCGCCAGCCAACTCGCCGACGCGCGCGTTGTGCGCGGGCGAACCTGTGAACTGGAAGAGCGCCAGCCCCCAACGGCTGGGATTCACGACGCGCAGGTCCGCCTGCTCGCCGGAGTGGAGCCGCACGGAGCTATACCACGCGCCCGCGTCCAGCACCTGCCCCACCTGTGGCAGCCCCTGAAAGGTCTGAAGGATGGAGGCGACGTTTCCCGGCTCGGCGGCGACCAGCAGGTCGAGGTTGCCCGTTGTGGCTTTGGCCCGCCGCAGCGACCCCGCGAGGTCCGCACGCACCAGATGGTCGCCCACCGCGTCTTGCAGGTTGAGCAGCAGCGCCTCGGCGCGTGGCAGCACAATGCCCATCAGCAGACGGTCGGAGCGGCGGCGCAGTGCCTCGATGCCTTCCAGAATGCGCTGCTCCGTCTTCGCGCCAATGCCCGGCACGCCCCGCAACTCTCCGGCCCGCGCTGCCGCTTCCAGCGCCTCCAGCGACTCGATGCCCAGCGTCTTGTAGATGGCCCGCGCGCTCTTGGGGCCAATCTCCGGCACGCGCATCATCGCCGCCACGCCCGCCGGAATCTGCCCTTCCAACCGCTCCAGAAAGCCGAGCCGCCCCGTCTCGATAATCTCGCTGATTTTCGCCGCGATGGCATCCCCGATGCCGGGAATCTCCCGCAGCGTGCCCTCTTCATAGTCCGTGTTGATGTCGTGGGGCAGGGCGCGAATCGTCTCGGCGGCGCGGCGATAGGCGCGAATCTTGAAGCTGTTCTCCTCCTGAAGCTGCATCAAATCCGCGATGGTGTCGAAGAACGCGGCGACCTGCCCGTTGTTGAGCCGTGCGGCCATGCTACCCTTGCCTCCTGCGCCAGAAGATGAACCCTGCTGCCAGCAGGAGAAGCAGGGCAGATACCACGAGAAGCGGCGCGCGGTTCGGGGTTCCGGGCTGCGCGGGTTCCGGCATCTCGGTCATGAAGGGCAACTCTTCCGTATCCTGGTCCTGCACTGGCTCGCTCTCGGTCAGGGCTAGCGGCGTCGCGGTGACGGCCTCGGTCACTGACTCCGTATCAACCTGAACTCCCTCCTCGCCTTCGCCCTCAGCCTCCTCTGCTGTGCCTGCCGCCGCTCCTTCCTCACCAGCAGTGGCAGCTTCGGCGGCCTCCTCTACAGCCTCCGCCGCAGGTTCCTCCGCTGCCGCCTCTTCCTCTATAGTCTCTTC